>NZ_JAFLCJ010000034.1:0-47922 GCF_017302695.1 Leptolyngbya sp. UWPOB_LEPTO1
ACTATACACTAACGATTGGGCGTGTTCAACGATGGTTTCCATAACCGTCTCATTTTTATTTCTACGCCCTTTCTTTCAGATTTTGTTGCGTTTGGCAAGCCTTATTGAGAATGGTGCAAGATCTCAGTTAACTGCTGGTTGACTCTAATTCTGCGTGACTCCATGATTTATTCAGTCAAAATTTGAGTCAAAGCTGATCAAGCGTTGATCGTACCGCCGCTTTTGACGCGTAACCGACCCTTTATGAGAAGAAAGCCAGAATTACCCTGCTCGACATCAATGACTTACGCTTTCATATCGCTAATACGTTCGAGATTAATTTGACTCGAAGTTGATCGCCCGTCTTCACAGTGACTCTATGTGCATTACGACTCGTTAAGGCTTCAGGTGCTCGCGTGGGATGGATTAGTCCGTATACAATCGTGTTACAAGCCTTGGACTATTGCCGGACTAATGCACGTCCTACAACCGTCCTCAAATGTGTATTGGAAGAGATGCACCGATTCCAGAGGAGCTTAAGAGCATTTTGCCTACGGTGGAACAGTTGGAAATAGAGCTAGAGAATGCGGCGGGTGATAGTGAAGCTCGCGAGCAAGAGCAGCATACAGACTAGTATCTATGGCAGCGTTACAGCCGATTGCAGCGACAAGATATACATGCTGCCTTGAGGAATTTTGACTACAGTTGCTTTTTTGGGAGAAAGTAACCCATATACTAGCCCAATCCCTGTTCCAGCCAGTGCGCCTTTCTTGATGCCATCGACATCGTTGATATTGCCTGCACCGAAGGCAGTTCCAACCAGTCGTCCACCCACTTGACTTGCTTCACGAGCACGATCGAGTCCAGATTGAACGGTCACCGTTTGCCCTGGAATCAAGACACTAGAAGCCTGGATGGGAACAGTTCGCCCACGAATCACCAGGAAGTCTGCCATGACGGAAACGCCACCTTTGCCGGGTTTAAGCCGAGCACTGAGCAAGGCGCCTTTGGGTGCGATTTCGTTGCCTGCTTCATCGAAGATGGGTTGAGCGAGGAACAAAGTCGTCGTTTGCTCAGTATCAGCGGTGAGTGTGAGATCAGCAGGAAAAGCAATTGCGATCGCACTCATCGCAGGAATGGTGCGGGTTGAGGTGGGATTGACAGCAGGATTCGTATAAACGGCTGTTGGGGTTCCGGCGGGTTGGAGGTCTTGCGTTCCAGCGTGAGCGGGGAGGTAGGGAGTCAGGCAGGTTGCAGCAGCGATCAACGTTGCGGAGAGGTTTGCGAATTTCATAATGAGGATTCCTTGTGAGTGTGTTGGGTGTTATCTTCTTCTACGAACAGGTCGATCGTTTTATTCACGAGTGTCTTAAGAAGGCAAAAAAGTGAGCATCTTGATCGCTCAAAATGCTCACCGTCCAGATAGAAAACACACTCACGATCTACCAAGATGGAAACTTAAAGAAGTCCTGGGTATCAGCAGGTCTCAATTCTGTCATTTGTGAATCTGAGGGATCTACAGGCTTGGTTTCATGCTCCCGGTCGCCAGGTTCAACACAACTGTCAGGGGGTGCAACAGTTTTGCCTTCACATTGAGTACAAGCTCCACTATGAATCAAAGTCCAACCAATGCGATTTAAGCCGAGATCGGTTTTGGTTTCATAGATGCCAGAGAAGTTTTGCCGGAAACAACCTTTTTGCATAAATGCGTTTTCTTCAGCAGTCGGGGTCTCGTTGGCTTTGACAGTTGGGCTGATGGCTCCCAGTAAAAAGAGCGAGAATGCGGCTCCGAGGAAGAATTTAGATTTCATGAAATTAGTTCCTATGTGAGAAAGTGAGGACGATCTAGATTTAGAAGTTGGATCTCAGCTTCGCTTAGCCCATGAGAAGCTACGAATTGGGACATTGAGCGAAGTCGAAACGTGGCTTACCATTTGAGTAAGCTTTCAATGAATTTGTTGTTTGCTTCGGTCTTAATCGCTTCGAGCTTCCCATCTGTGGCAATCTTCACCGATTGAACTTGAGCATCGGCTTGGTAGGCTGCCGCATCTCTCGTCGCAGCCGCTTTGACAAAATCACTACAGTCTTTACCCGCAGCAGTCGGAGTCGAGGTCTTCGAGTATTCTTCGTCGCGGCTGCTATTGCGATTTGAGTTCGAGCGATCTCGTTTACCTTCATCCGAGCTTGCATGATTGTGCGAGGCAGCTTTTTCGTCTGACATATTTGCTCCGATGCCCATGAAGCTTGCCCCTCTGGAGCTTTTCTCACTGGAGGTACTGGCATCGTTGTCGGTTTTCTTCCAAGCATCATTCTCAGCAGATTGGGACATGCCATCGCGACCGGATGAGCTGCGGTGTTCGGCAGTAGCATCTTTGACGACATCATTGCAGAGGAGGCGAGGGTCAGTGGAGAGTACGCTGCTACCAGGGTCGAGAATCGAACCGCCGTATTTGTCGAGTGGACCTGCGAAAGCGGGAGTCAGGGGAGCGAGGCAGGAAGCGGTTGTGAGCAAGGTAGCAGCGATTTTTGCGAATTTCATGATTGAGACTCCTTGAAGTAGTGCGAAGTGTTTTCTGGATTGGTTCTACTCACCTTTACGATTGGGTGAGTGGGTTTATTCAGTGCAGGATGCGAGTGAGTTTTGAGTTGACTCAAATCCTTGCTACTTCTCTCTACGATGGAGAAGGCTGAGTTATTCATCTCCATTAAAAAAGCCACGATTATGATCAATCGTGGCTTCTCGTCTCCAAACGATATATTTTCGAGTCGAGATCGAAGATCAGATCACCAGGAGTTCATCTCGATCGATTGAACAGATCGACCCGAATGCGTTGATTTTTGAGATTTCACAATTGGTACGACAAGAGAAAAACTAACTTTGCTGGCTTTGATAGAGTTAATGATACAGAAGTCACTTCTCTGTCGCCCCTTCGTCTAGAAGTCGCACTATGACAAATTGAGAAATCCTTGCTCCCAGAACAGATCGATCTGTTAGATCAGATTCTGGCGACCTCACCCGATCAGGGTTATGTTTTCGATTGCAGAGAACGATATCTATATGCCAGCCCAAAAGGATTAGCTGAATTACGACTGGCGTAATTAACGGGTTGAATGTGAAGTGTTCAAAAGGGAGAACAGTGATGAGTATGGAGCGGCGATTTTTAACTTATAGTGCAGCGATCGGCTTGACGATCATCGCTACCCTCCTTAGCTTTTGGTTAGAGGACATTCTCTCTCGAACGACCGGAGTCTTCTTCTACATTGCAATTGCGATTAGCACTTGGTATGGGGGGCGGCGATCAGGCATCGTTACAACGGTTCTCTCTGTACTAGTTCTCGACTATTACTTCATTGTCCCTATTCACCAAATTCATATCTCCAAATTTGAAGACTTTTTTTGGCTTCTTCTCGTTGCAATTGTAGGACTAGTCATCAATTTTTTAACGGCTAGCTTACAGGAAAGCAAACAAATTGCAGCAGAGCGAATGCAGATTCTGCGGCAGGAGCAAGCAGCCCACAACGAGATGGAGGTGCTGCTACAACAATTAGAAGCAGAACGGCATCAATTGGAACAGATACTTCAACAAATGCCTGTAGGAGTGGCGATTGCAGAAGCCCCGTCTGGCAAACTCCTCTTTCATAATGAAGAAGCTACTCGGTTACTGAGGCATCCCCTAATCGAATCAAATACGTATCAGGGGTATATCCAATATGGCGCGATCCATGCTGATGGACAGCCCTACAAACCAGACGAGTACCCGATCACTCGTTCCCTTTTGTCTAGAGAAGTTGTCAAAGCGGAGGAGATGCAGTATCGGCGGGGAGATGGCACAATCACTTTATTTGCTGTTAGTGCTGCTCCAATCCTGAATCAGGCTGGACAAATTGTTTCAACGGTTAGCACTTTTGAAGATATTCGAGATCGTAAACACGCAGAACAAAACTTAGCGAAGGAACTCCTGCGGATTCAGACCCTCTTCAATACCTCCTTTGATGGCATTGTGATTTTGGATGGGCAAGGCAGAGTCATGAATGCCAATCCCCGTTTTGCTGAAATGATAGGGTACACCCTAGAAGAAACTTTAAGGCTCCGTGTCTCTGATTGGGATGCTCAGTTCACTGACGAAGAACTTCGGCAAGTTATGCAAGACTGCTTAAGCAGAAAACAGGGATTGTTTGAAACGAAACACCGCTGCAAAAATGGCTCAATCTATGATGTAGAAATTAGCTACAACGTCGTGGAGTGGGAGGGAGAGATCTTACGCTTCTGTGCTTGTCGAAATATTAACGAACGGAAACGGATCGAAGCTGAGCGTCATCAGTTTCAGCTTGTTTTGCAAGAGAAGGAAGCTTCATACCGTCAACTATTTGAAAGCAATCCCCAACCTATGTGGGTATACGACCTGGAGACATTACAGTTTCTAGCCGTTAATCCTGCTGCTATTGCCAAGTACGGCTATTCCGAAAGCGAGTTTTTATCTATGACCATCGCTGATATTCGACCTCCTGAAGATATGCCGCGCTTACTAGAAAATGTTACGAGGGTTGAAGAAGGTTTAGACCTTGCTGGGATCTGGCAGCATCGGATGAAAGACAGTCGCCTCATTCTGGTTGATATCGTCTCTCATACCCTAGAGTTTGCAGGACGACGGGCTGAACTGGTGCTGGCTCACGACATTACCGATCGTAAACGTGCTGAAGAAGCACTACAGGAAAGAGAAGCCATTCTTCAGCTATTTGCCCACAATGCTCCAGCAGGCATTGCTATGTTCGATCAAGAGATGCGTTATGTGATGGCAAGCCAGCGTTGGACAGAGGATTATAATCAAGGGTCACTGGAATTGATAATCGGGCGATCGATTTACGACCTCTTCCCTGACTTGCCCGAACGGTGGCGACAGGTTCATCAACGCTGTTTAGCAGGGGCGATCGAAACCTGCGAAGAAGATTTGTTTGTGTGGGCAGATGGCACCCAGCAGTGGATACGTTGGGAAACGCGTCCCTGGTATACCGCAACTGATAAGATTGGCGGCATTATCATCTTTGCTGAAGATATCACCCAACGTAAACAATCAGCGACAGCCATTCTGCAATTAAATCAGGAACTCCAGCAAAAAGTGACTGAATTGCAGACGTTGTTAGAGGTGATTCCGATCGGGATTGGCATTGCTGAAGATCCAGAATGTCAGCAAATTCGAGTCAATCCCGCCTTTGCCGACGCACTCGGTATTTCGTCTACGGTCAATGCGTCGCTCAGCGCACCGGAAAAGGAGCGCCCAACCAACTTCAAGGTCTATCAAAATGGACGAGAAATGGCACCGGAAGAATTACCGCTCCAATACGCGGCGGCTCATGGCGTTGAAATTCGAGATTTAGAGGTTGAGGTTGTCTTGCAGGATGGCACAACCATCACACTTCTGGAATATGCCGCTCCCCTATTGGATGAAGCTGGACAGCCGAGGGGCAGCGTGGGAGCCTTTCTGGACATCACTGATCGCAAACGAGCAGAGATCGCGTTGCAGGAAAGCCAGGAACGATACCGCACGCTAGCTCACAACTTTCCCAATGGATCCGTGTTACTGTTCGATCAGGATTTGCGCTATGTCTTGGCAGAGGGGCAGGCATTAGCCCAAGCTGGGCTGACATCCTTAGTAGGAAAGACGATTTGGGAAGCGCTGGATGCTGAAATCTGTCGCTTGCTTGAACCCCTGTACCGAGCGGCACTGTCAGGGCAGGTTCAGACGATGGAAATTCCCTTTGGAGATCGCATCTATTTTGTTCACTGTTTACCCATTTTCGATGATCAGGAATGTGTGAATCTGGGTATGGTGATGGCTCAAGACATTACCCTGCGAAAGCAGGCAGAACAGGTCTTGAAAACGGCGCGAGATGAGTTAGAACGGCAGGTACAGGAACGCACCAGAGAACTCCAAGAAGCAAATATTCTGCTAGCTCAACGGGAACGAGAGTTTAGGACACTAGTGGAAAATACGCCGGATGTGATTACCCGCTACGATCGTCAGTACCGCTATCTTTATGTCAATCCGGCTAAAGCCAAACTAGCTAACATTCCACTGGAGTCTTACCTCGGCAAGAAGCCTTCCGAATTAAATCACTTCAAAGATATGACTCAATTCTGGGAGGCATCTCTTGAAGAGGTGTTTGCCACAGGTGAAATGCGAATCGATGAGATCACGTTCGTTACGTTAAATGAACCTAGAATCTACCACGTCTACATGGTTCCAGAACGAGATGCCAATCATTCCATTACTTCTGTGTTAACAATTGGACGAGATATTACTCAACTGAGACAGGCTGAAGCATCCACCCGCAAGTTTGCTGAAGAGTTGCAACGCTCAAATCAGGAGTTAGAACAGTTCGCCTATGTCGCCTCTCACGATTTACAGGAACCACTAAGAGCCATTACAAGTTTTACCCAACTCCTAGCACAGGACTACCGAGAGCAACTCGATGGCGACGCTGACATGTACATCGAGTTTATTGTGGATGGCGCAACTCGAATGAAACAGTTGATCAGAGATTTGCTCGCCTACTCTAGGGTGGGTCGTTATGAACTGCAACGACAATCCGTCGATTGCAATGCCCTACTAGAACGAGTCAAGAAAGACCTACAGATACAGATCGCTGAGAACCAGGCGATGATCACAGCAGACCCCCTGCCCATCATTACGGCAGACCCCAATCAAATCGCAAATCTCCTACAAAACTTAATTAGTAATTCCTTGAAGTACCGGAGTGAGGCAGATCCACGGATCCACCTTTCAGCTCAACGTTGTACAGTAGAAGGCGCTGATGATTTGAGCCCTCCTGGTTCTTCGCGCTTGACAATGAAAACTGAAGAATGGTTGTTCTCTATTCAGGACAATGGCATTGGGATTAAGCCTCAATATGCTAAACGCATCTTTGGTATCTTTCAGCGCCTACATACCAACGATCAATATTCTGGCACGGGTTTAGGATTAGCTATTTGTCAGAAGATCATCGACCGACATCAAGGACGAATTTGGGTTGAGTCTCAACTGGGGCAGGGAGCGACCTTTTTCTTCACAATTCCCCTATAAGAACTCACAATGACATCTCACGCCCGATTACTCAAAATTCTGCTTGTTGAAGATTCCAGAAGTGACGCTGTTCTCATCCAAAGAACGTTAAGAGGCAGTAAGCTTGTGAACGAGTTGCATCTGGTGCGAGATGGAGTTGCAGCCACTGACTTTCTCTACAGAAGGGGGGAATATGTAGACGCTCCTCGCCCTGATCTCATCTTGCTCGATTTGAACTTACCCAAAAAAAACGGTCGCGAAGTACTCGCTGAAATCAAGGCAGATGAGGATCTGATGACAATCCCCGTTGTGGTTCTGACCACATCTTCTGATGAAGCAGACATCTTGAGAAGCTACCAGCTTCATGCCAACTGTTATATGGTCAAACCAGTTGATCTGGAACAATTTGTGGAGGTCGTTAAGTCGATCGAGAATTTCTGGCTTGCTTTAGTCGAACTTCCCCCTGAGCAAAGTTAAGACTGAGCAAAGTTAAGAGTTTTTTAACGTCTGTATCAAGTATCCTGATTCTGGAAAGGTAGCAAAAGTATCTTTAGTAATTTAAGACCTCATCAGAGTGTATTGATTTTAATTAAATCTTAGTTATAGATATTTTTACTGCTCGGCTTGAATTCATTCAGAATCCGGTAGACAATTTATGAGTACTCAGGTCATTTCTGCCTTGTTGGTTGAGGATAATTCCGCAGATGCTGCTTTATTGATGAAGTTGCTGCAATACAATGATCATGATACAAAATCTTGGCAAATCACTCATACCAAACGCCTAGAAGCTGCCTTAGAGCATTTGCATTACACTGAATTTGATGTCATTCTCCTTGACCTTTCATTACCTGATTCTCAAGGACTTGAGACTGTTATTCAAGTTCAAACTGCATTTCCCTATCTCCCGATCGTCGTACTAACAGGGTTGCAAGATGAAGCATTTGCTCAGCAAGCAGTTGCTCAAGGTGCCCAAGATTATTTGGTTAAAGGACAAGCTACCGCAGAACTACTATTGAAGTCCGTGAGCTATGCGATCGAGCGATCGCAAATCCTCAGAAGACTTCAGGAGAGTGAACACCGTTTTCGTGAAGTGTTCAACCAAACCTTTCAATTCATGGGGTTACTTAGCTCCGCTGGGATAGTTCTAGATATCAATCAACCGATGCAAGAAGCCTGCGATTTTCAAGATGAGCTGATTCTCAACCATCCCGTTTGGGAAGCTCCTTTTTGGCAATTAAGTGAACAATCTCAGCTCTGGTTGCAAGAAGCTGTATTCAGCGCATCTCAAGGTGAAACAGTGCGTTCAGAACTTCAAGCTTTCTCTCCTAGCGGGAGATCATGGTGGCTTGATGTATCTATCAAACCTATGAGAAGTAAGGATGGCAGCATTAGTTTGCTCATCGCAGAAGGACGAGACATTGGTCAACTCAAGCGAGCAGAGGCAGAAATTCGCCGCTCCCTTGAAAAAGAGCAAGAACTCAGCCAAATGAAAAATAGCTTTATTTCAATGGTGTCTCATGAGTTCCGTAACCCCATCTCAACCATTAGCTTTGGGGCGCGTCTTTTAGAAGATTATGATCTACCGGAAGAGCAAAAAACACGATGTTTTGAGCGGATTCATCGAGCAATTGATCGAAGTCTTCAGTTGCTTGATGAAATTCTAGTACTCGGTCGCACAGAAGACGGACGAGTTGAAGTTGAACTGACTCAACTGGAACTGAAAGAATTTTGCCGTGAAATTGTGGAGAGTTTTCAAATTACTCAAGGAAAATCTCATCACATCATTTTTGCGATCGAAGGTCATACCACTCAAGCTAGAGCAGATGCTTCTTTACTCAAGCACGCGCTTGACAACCTATTGTCCAATGCCATCAAATATTCTCCAGAAGGAAGCGTTATTCGGTTTACTTTGACTTGTCAGGGGGATCAGGCTAAGTTCTGTGTTCAAGATCAAGGAATTGGTATTCCTCAGAAAGATCAACCGAAATTGTTTGAGGCGTTTTACAGAGCTGGAAATGCCTGCAAGATCCAAGGAACGGGGTTGGGACTAGCGATTGTCAAACGATGTGTAGACCTGCAAAAAGGGCAAATTCATTTTGAAAGTCAAGAAGGGATTGGAACGACTTTCACAGTCATCCTTCCACGCAACTGGATCCAACTAGAACACGAGCAGGTTACAGAATATTCTTTTCAATGACATTGAAAGGAAAATGAGAATCGCCAACTTTCTGAAGAGATATTCACGCTTGTGTGCTTGTGAAACTGCGATCGACAGAATTCTAGGTTCTCCCCACTCCCCACTCCCTACTCCCCACTCCAAATTCATTCATAGAGTTTGTTGTAGTTTAGCAACGAACTATTAAGAATCACTGACTGTGAAATCACTCTCTAGCCGCTCCTGAAAACGGTTTGCAGCTTTTTTGATGGTAGTGCGATCGCGTAACACATCACAAAGCAAGTGCCAACGCGGTCAGTAACTTTGAGAGAATGCAAGAGCAATCTCCACATCATCATTTCACGCTTCATGAAATTAGCTTATTGGATGTACGCGGGTCCCGCGCATATTGGCACTCTCCGCATTGCCAGCTCTTTTAAAAATGTTCATGCCATCATGCACGCGCCGCTCGGCGACGACTATTTCAACGTCATGAGATCGATGTTGGAGCGGGAGCGGGACTATACTCCAGTGACAACCAGTGTTGTCGATCGACATGTACTGGCTCGCGGATCTCAAGAAAAAGTCGTTGATAATATCACCCGTAAAGACGCTGAAGAACATCCCGATTTGATTGTTCTGACTCCGACTTGTACCTCCAGTATTTTGCAGGAAGATTTGCAGAATTTCGTCGAGCGCGCACAACTTGAAGCAAAAGGCGATGTGATGTTAGCGGATGTGAATCACTACCGCGTCAATGAGCTCCAAGCAGCCGATCGCACGTTACAGCAAATCGTGCAGTTCTACATCGCTAAAGCTCGCAAGCAAGGCAACCTCGTCACCGAAAAAACCGAAAAGCCTTCCGTCAATATTTTCGGAATGACGACGCTTGGATTCCATAACAATCACGATGCGACTGAACTGAAAAGGTTAATGTCTGATTTGGGCATTGAGGTGAATGCGATCGTGCCCGCAGGCGCAAGCGTTCATGAGCTGAAATCGCTTCCCCGTGCTTGGTTTAACCTTGTGCCGTATCGCGAAACCGGGTTAATGGCAGCAGAATATTTGCAGCAAGAATTCAACATGCCTTATGTTGACATTACTCCAATGGGCATTGTGGAAACAGCACGCTGTATTCGCAAAATTCAGCAAGTGCTCAATGCTCAAGGTGCAAATGTTGATTATGAATCGTTCATTGATCAACAAACGCGATTTGTTTCTCAAGCGGCTTGGTTTTCTCGATCGATTGACTGCCAAAATCTCACGGGCAAAAAAGCAGTCGTGTTCGGAGATAACACTCATGCAGCAGCCTTGACAAAAATTCTGTCACGCGAAATGGGAATTCACGTATTGCTGGCAGGAACTTATTGCAAATACGATGAAGCATGGTTTAGAGAACAAGTCAGCGAATACTGTGATGATGTCTTAGTCAGCGATGACAATGGACAAATTGCAGATGCGATCGCGCGGCTTGAACCTGCTGCAATCTTCGGAACTCAGATGGAACGCCACGTTGGAAAACGGCTCGATATTCCGTGTGGTGTGATTGCGGCTCCCATTCACATTCAAAACTTCCCAGTGGGCTACAAGCCATTTGTTGGCTACGAAGGAAGCAATCAGATTGTGGATTTGATCTACAACTCGTTTACTTTGGGCATGGAAGATCATCTGCTGGAGATCTTTGGCGGTCACGATACAAAAGAAGTGATTACCAAATCTGTTTCAGCCGACTCTGATTTGAACTGGAGTAAAGACGGACTGGCAGAACTGAACCGTATTCCGGGCTTTGTGCGCGGTAAGGTGAAGCGGAACACTGAGAAATTTGCCCGCGATCGCAATATTACTCAGATCACTGCCGAAGTTCTTTACGCTGCGAAAGAAGCAGTGGGTGCTTAGTTGATCAATCAGTCGCCGCTAGTATTCGATTTTGCGGCGACTGATGGAACTATGCGATCGTGTTTTAGATGATGTTTGAACAGTACCGTTCATTGCAGTTCACCCGCCCCAGAAAAGTAATCGTTCATCGCATTCACCCGCCCCGGAATGGAATTCGGGGCTAGTTGAACGAAGTCCACTCAAGGGACTAACAGCCAATTAGAATCAAGTCTTCAGTCCTTTTAAGGACTTCGCACCGTTAGCCCTGGAATTCCATTCCGGGGCGAGATAGAACGGAGCAAGAAAACTAGCACTCTCTCAAGCGAATCTGCGCAATTCTCTACTCGCTTCGATTACACTGGATCTCTGTCTTTCACAAGCGCTGTCCATGTCTGTTTTCGCTGAGTTAATCGGGCAATCTCAAGCTGTCGAATTGCTAGAAAGTGCGATCGCGCAAGATCGTCTCGCTCCGGCTTATCTATTTGTGGGTTCTCCGGGCATTGGGAAAAGTCTAGCTGCTGAATGTTTTCTCGAAACCTTACTCGCATCGTCTCGATCGCGGATTCTCAATCGTAATCATCCTGATTTGCTTTGGGTTGCACCAAC
The DNA here is from genome assembly GCF_017302695.1 of Leptolyngbya sp. UWPOB_LEPTO1. Taxonomy (NCBI): domain Bacteria; kingdom Bacillati; phylum Cyanobacteriota; class Cyanophyceae; order Leptolyngbyales; family Leptolyngbyaceae; genus Leptolyngbya; species Leptolyngbya sp. UWPOB_LEPTO1. Next base: position 11,677 of record NZ_JAFLCJ010000034.1, read on the forward strand.
TTATCTCCATCAAGGTAAAAGACTAAGTGCTGCCGAAGCTGAGGCTGCTGGAGTCAAGCGCAAAACTCCCCCGATGATTCGCTTAGAACAGATTCGAGAGGTCAGCCAATTTCTCAGTCGTCCGCCATTAGAAGCGGTTCGATCGACCGTTGTAATTGAGCAAGCTGAAACCATGCCCGAAGCGGCGGCAAATGCTCTACTCAAAACCTTAGAAGAACCCGGACGAGCAACCATTATTCTCCTCGCGCCCAGTCTTGAGTCAGTTCTCCCAACGATTGTTTCTCGCTGTCAACGCATTCCTTTCTCCCGACTCGATGCGACTTCAATGGCAGAAGTCTTGAGTAAAACTGGACATGAAGCGATTCTGGCACAGCCGCAGTTACTAGCACTAGCACAAGGCAGTCCTGGAGCCGCGATCGCACATCAGCAAAAGCTCGATTCAATTGACCCAGAACTCTTACAGGCTGCAATGACCCTTCCGAGAACATTACGAGAAGCCTTGACTACAGCAAGAGCGATCGCAAAAAACACCGATAGTGAAACACAACTTTGGCTGATTGATTACTTGCAGCAAGGCTATTGGGCACAGATGCAGCATCAGGAGCGACCTCTGCAACTTTTAGAACAAGCGAAAACAATGTTACTGGCTTACGTTCAGCCGCAGCTTGTCTGGGAAGTGACTTGGATGCAGTTAATCAATTAACCGTGATGATCCCCTGATAAACCAGCGCATATTCTACACGGGCATACGTTAGTCTAGGTAAGGTGTTTTAAAGGTGAGCGCTGATAGCATTCTATTTCGGTGCGGAATCATAATGTGAGCGCAGAGTCTTTCTATCCTTTAAAAACACCCTCTAGGTAAATCTCGATCGGCACTTAGGAAATGACAGAGCAAGTTTATGATGTGGTTGTAGTGGGCGGTGGCGTTGCAGGAGCCGCTTTACTTTATTCCCTGGCAACGTTCACGGATTTGAAACGTGTGGCACTGATTGAAAAATACTCACAGGTTGCGACGGTCAATTCCAAATCAACGAACAATAGTCAAACCATTCATTGCGGCGATATCGAAACGAATTACAGCTTGGAAAAAGCGCTGAAAGTTCGTCGTTCCGCAGATATGCTTGTGCGTTATGCTACCCAACTACCGCCTGCAATTCGCGATCGCGTGATTTACCGCTATCCCAAAATGGTTGTGGGTGTTGGATCTCAAGAGAGTGATCTTGTCCGGCAACGGTACGAGAACTTTAAGCCGCATTTTCAGAACATGCAGCTGCTCGAAAAAGCTCAAATTGCTGAGCTTGAACCGAATGTGGTGCAATTCAATGGGCAGGAGCGGCCGGAAGAATTAGCCGCGATCGCGATTCAGAATGAATATACTGCCGTGAACTATGGTGCTCTGGCACAGGCGATGGTGGAGCAAGCACAGGAAGTTTCAGGCAAGACTGTCGATCTAAGATTAGGCAATCCTGTGCAATCGATCGAGCCTGTCGGCGAAAATTATCGTATTACGACCGCAGATGCTACGATTACGGCTCGATTTGTGGTCGTCTCAGCAGGCGGACACAGTTTACTATTTGCACACCGGATGGGCATCGGTTTGGAATATTCGTGTTTACCGATCGCAGGAAACTTTTACTACACGCCGCAAGTGCTCAATGGCAAAGTCTACACGGTGCAGAATGACAAACTGCCTTTTGCTGCCATTCATGGCGATCCAGATGTCACCATGCCTGGAAAGACGCGCTTTGGACCGACAGCCCTGCCGTTACCGCTGCTAGAGCGCTATAATTTGCAGACTTTTGTAGATTATTTAGAAGTGCTGCGTCTCGATCGGAGTGTCAGTGGTGTGCTCTGGGATTTATTCAAGGTTCGAGACATTCGCAATTACATTTTCAAAAACTTTGCCTTTGAAATTCCTGTTGTCAATCGTCGTCTGTTTCTCAAGGATGCTCAAAAGATCGTGCCATCATTACGGCTTTCAGATCTTGAGTTTGCGAACGAAGTCGGTGGAATTCGTCCGCAATTGATTGATAAGACCCAAGGTAAATTAATCCTAGGACAAGCAGAGATTGATCCAGGCGGCGGAATCCGGTTTAATGTGACACCTTCACCTGGAGCAACGACCTGCTTAGGCAATGCGGAAACCGATCTCTTACGCATTCAGCAACATCTCGGCTGTACGGTCGATCGCACTTGGTTTAATGCCGATCGCGCTGCTGAAATCGAGGTCTAGACCCCGAAAATTTCATCAAGGCTGCGCGATCGTCGATGGATTCGATGGCTCTGCGCCTTGTGGATTGACAGGCGGACTCATCGTTGGGTTCGTCTGTGGACTCAGCGTCGGACTCGGTGAACTCGCCTCCGACTGCTGATTGAAATATTGGTACGTCAACTCAGACATTTTGCGAATTGCATCACCCGCGCGATCGTCATTATGAGGACGCTTCACCATTGCAGCCATAAAGTACCGCTTCCCATTTGGCAAATCAATCATGCCCACATCTCCCAACATCATGCCAATATCGCCAGTTTTATGAGCAATTACTGCTCCCTGTCCTAGCCCTTGTGGAATCAATGAATTGTTCACTACTTTCCGCATGATGGTCAGCATTCTTTCATGCGATCGCATTGAGACTAATTTGCCACTATTGACTGCACTGAGGAGTGTTACCATATCGCGCGGACTACTCGTATTCGTGCCTTGCAGGTCTGGTAGAGCATTCTGGATGACGGTATTGGTCAGTCCCCAAGCTTGAAACCGTTGGTTCACTGCCTCTTTTCCACCCAAGAGATCAATGATCATATTCGTCGCAGTATTGTCACTAATATCGATCATCTTCGTTGCAACTTGAATTGCCGGGAACTGCGAACCCGGTTGAGAATCTTGCAGGTCACCAGACTCTGCTGCAATTTGTTCTTTTTTGAGAGTCAGAGGTTGATCTAATCGAACTTTACCTTCATCAACTGCCTGAAAAAAAGCAACTAAAATCGGAAACTTAATCGTACTAGCAGCAGGGATCGCATTCGAGCCATTGATATCAAAGTAAGCACCCGTATCTGCATCAACCACCATTAAGCCAGGGGTTAATTGAGTTTGCGGTGCGATCGCGCTTTGAATCTGAGTTTTCAGTCCGCCAATCTCTTGAGCAAGTTCTAGCTGCAATGTCGGCGTGCTGGGAGCAGCAGGCGGGGATTGTTCAGTTTTAGGAGCTTCTGCTGTCGTGCGACTGGCTGGATCAAAAATCGATAAACTCGTTCCTGCAATCACCCCAATTCCAATGCCTAAAATCAGCAATCGAGTGCCGTAGAGAAAGGCTAGTGCAGATGCGCTTTTGGGACGGGGCGGGGCTACTGTTTTGCGTGCAGGTTTAGAACGACGCGGCTCAGGCGGTGGAACCACTTCTAAACGGCGACGAGCTTGCTGAGTGCGAGACTTAGGAAACTCCGCTGTTTTTTCCATTGTTTTGTCCGTGCGCCGTGCTCGACGAGTGCGAGGCGGTTCAGGTTCAGAACTGCGGCGGGGTTCAACCGGACGACGGCGCGATCGTGGCGCTTGTGCAATACGAGAACGCACACCAATCTCAGAGCGGTTTGAATTTGATCCTGACTCGTCAGTTCCGTCCCACATTGAAAATTCTCTCCGTTGATCAAGCGTCAAGTTTTTCGCAAAATGCACGCTATCCGTCTTCGTTTTTGAATCCGAGATTTGCGTTGTGTCACCTTACATGTCTTAGGGATTTTACATTGACTTCGTGAAACTGATCCGATCCAATTGTCTAATCTTCAGAAGTTTTTGTTTGTATCGCCCATTCCACTTGCCGCAAAATCCCGCGCAGCAAGGAAACTTCCGCTTCTGAAAGTTCAGCCCGATTAAACAGATGGCGAAATTTTTCCATTCGACTTGCTGCGGTATGCGGTTGCAAATATCCAATTTTCAATAAAACCGATTCGAGATGTTGATAATAGCGATCGAGTGCATCTAACGAACACAAATCAGTGAATGTCTCCGAAGTTACTGGCATTTGAAAAAGCTCATAACAACAAATCGCCACAGCCTGAGCTAAATTCAAAGATTGATACTGATCGCTCGTCGGAATATACACAAATCGCTGAGCATATTTAAGCTCATCATTACTTAAGCCCCGATCTTCAGACCCAAAAAGGATCGCTGTATTTAATCCCGGCTCCAACAACCAAGGCAATGCCTGACGAGGATGTTCCAATGTCGTGTCCAGCCGCGATCGCACCGCAGTCGCTACTGCCCGATGACATCCCACCAATGCCTCCGGAATCGACTCCACAATTTTTGCAGCTTCTAAAACGTCGATCGCGCGCATCGCCATTTTCCGAGCATCATCCGATTGCAAATCACATTTGGGATTTACCAAAACCAACTGATGCAACCCCATATTTTTCATCACCCGCGCGATCGACCCCACGTTTAACGCACCCGCAGGCTCGACTAAGACAATCCGAACTTGAGAAACTTCCGGCATGATCAAATCGTAAAAAGTAAGCTAGAGAGAAGCAAACCTCATCTTATCCCGCCTACCGTCATGCCCCGCCATCGCGCCAAATCCGATCTTCCCACCAAAATCTGTCCCGTCTGCGGTCTGTCTTTCACTTGGCGGAAAAAATGGGCAGATTGCTGGGACGAGGTGAAATACTGTTCTGATCGCTGTCGAAACCGCAAAAATCAGCGTGCCTCTGAGTAACGGAGAACCCTGGCATGATAAGCTTTTGTGCTATCTAATCCCAATTACGAGGATGCCTAGCATGTCTGTCGATCGCGTTCAGCCCAAGTTGATCATTCATGGTGGAGCCGGAAGTTCGCTCAAAGGTAAAGGGGGAGCCGAGGCGGTTCGGCGATCGCTGCACAAAGTTGTTGAAGAAGTCTATGCCCTTCTCCTTGCAGGTGCGACCGCAACCGAAGCGGTTGTCACCGGATGCCAACTTTTAGAGGATGATCCCCGGTTTAACGCTGGAACTGGCTCGGTCTTGCAATCTGATGGTCAAATTCGCATGAGTGCGGCCTTAATGGATGGCGCACGGCAAAGATTTAGCGGAGTGATTAACACCTCACGCGTCAAAAACCCGATCGAACTTGCCTTATTTTTGCAAACGTCTGACGATCGCGTTTTATCAGATATGGGTTCAGCCGAATTGCTGCGAGAATTGCAACTTCCTCTCTATGATCCCCTCACCGAATTGCGCTTACAAGAGTGGATTCAAGAGCGCGAAGGCAACTTTAACCGCGCCATGGCAGGCGTTGTCGCTGAAAAAGAATTGATCTCGGAATCGGCTGGACGAGGCACAATTGGCGTTGTGGCATTGGATCATCATGGACGACTTGCTGCTGGCACCTCGACAGGCGGAAAAGGCTTTGAGCGGATTGGACGCGTCAGCGATTCTGCAATGCCTGCGGGAAATTACGCAACTTCAGAGGCAGCGATTAGCTGTACTGGCATCGGCGAGGACATTATCGATGAATGTTTAGCCGCAAAAATCGTCATTCGTGTGACAGATGGACATTCGTTATACAACTCGTTTGAAAAATCTTTCAAAGAAGCCGAGAAAAACCGCCGCGATTTTGGCGCAATCGGACTGACTGCAACCGGAGAGATCGGCTGGGGGAAAACCAGCGAGGTACTTTTAGCGGCGTATCATACTGGCGATCGCATTGGTGACACGCTAGAACTGCCAGACGGAATGGAAGTCGGAACTGTGTGACAGTTAAAATTCCGTACACTGACTAGAAATTACTGAGAAACCTATGCGTATCTACGGATGTGCTGAGGAAAATGCGTAGGTATGCTTTTACGTAGAGATAGGCAAGTCTACCGAAGTAAGGTCGTCTATGTTTAGGGGGTCTCACCCCTCAGCCCTCAAGTGTGAGACTTTCCCTAAGATCCTGATATCAGGGCAATTCCGATATCTATCTGCAATCTCTCACTCCCCCTGAGAGATTTGCCCCTTCCGTAATTTCCGCATCAGTCACCCTTCCCCAAGCGTTGTGTTATGGCACTGGCACAGGTTTATCAACTCAAAGTCGAGGTCGCTCAAGCGTTTTATCAGCTTGGTGTCACTTATCATGCGATCGGTAATGCCCCAAAAACTTGTGAAACCCTTCGTCAAGCCGATCGCTTGTTGAGCGAAGTCGAAGCGGTTCAGAAAATTGAGCAAGTGTTTCGCCATCCTTAAGCACGGTTGCAGCAAAAATTAATGTTTGAAGTGTGCCTTTCGTCGGTAGCATCAAGATTCCCTTATTAGTTGTAATCTCTGATGAATCCTGCGCTAAGCCAACTCGGAACCGATATGTCGCGTCTGTCCGGAGTCCGGGCAATCATGAAGGACATTATTGAGACGTTACGAGCCGGAGCCGGACAAACTTTCATTAATCTCAGTGCTGGCAATCCAGTGATTTTGCCCGAAGTAGAACAACTTTGGCGAGATTGCACGACAGAACTGCTTGCTAGTTCCGAATACAGTGAGGTTGTTTGTCGATATGGTGCAAGTCAAGGGTATCAACCGTTAATTGATGCGATCGTTCAAGATTTTAATCAACGATATGGCTTAAATTTGAGCGATCGACATATCTTGATCACGCCCGGCAGCCAAAGCCTTTACTTCTATGCAGCTAATGCATTTGGGGGTTACACCGCGAGCGGAGAACTGAGAAAGATTGTTCTTCCTCTGAGTCCAGACTATACCGGATATGGCGGGGTCACACTGACTCCAGAAGCGCTGATTGCCTATCGGCCTGAATTAGAAATCGATCAAGAAAACCATCGCTTTAAGTACCGTCCAAATTTCAATCAGTTACAAATTGATGAACAAACTGGATGTGTCATTTTTTCTCGTCCATGTAATCCCACGGGAAATGTTCTCAGTGACGATGAAGTGAATAAAATCGCAACACTTGCAGCAACATACGATGTCCCAGTGTTGATTGATTCTGCTTACGCTCCGCCTTATCCAGCCTTAAACTTTACAGACATGACTCCGCGTTTTGGAGGGAATGTTGTTCACTGTATGAGTTTATCGAAAGCAGGATTGCCTGGAGAACGGATTGGAATTGCCATTGGCGAACCCGAAATTATTCACACCCTCGAATGTTTTCAAACGAATCTCTGCATTCATTCCCCGCGATATGGACAAGCGATCGCAGCGCGCGCGATTCAATCCGGCAGACTTGCTGAAATTTCAACCAATGTGATTCGACCGTTCTACCAACATAAGATTGAGATTGTTGAAGCAACGCTCGATCGTAGTATGCCGCGATCGCTGCCTTGGTATCTCCACCGTGGAGAAGGCGCAATCTTTGCGTGGCTTTGGTTGGACGAATTACCGATCACGGATTGGGAATTTTATCAAGCATTGAAACAAGTCGGAGTCATTGTTGTTCCGGGTAGCACCTTCTTCCCAGGCTTACGAGAGGACTGGCAACACAAACAACAATGCTTAAGAATCAGTTTGACTGGAACTGATTTAGAATTACAAACTGCGATGGAACGACTCGCGCAAGTTGCAGAGCAAGTTTATGGAAGATAAAGCATGGGTTATTTAGAAATCGGGAAAATTGTTGCGGCGCAAGGACTAAAAGGCGAACTGCGAGTCTATCCCAACACAGATTTTCCCGAGCGATTTGAAGAACCAGGAGAGCGCTGGCTATTGCGCCCTAACCAAACCGAACCCGAAGTGATCGAACTCGTCTCCGGTCGCTATCTCGATGGCAAAGGTTTATATGTGATTCAAATTAAAGGCATTCGCGATCGTGATGCTGCTGAAGCTCTGCGCGGCTGTCAACTGCTCGTACCTGATAGCGATCGACCAGATCTCGAAGAAGGCGAATTTCATGTTGCAGACCTGCTGGGCTTATCGGTATACGAACAAGCTAGTCAAGAATTAATTGGAACAGTCAGCGATGTGATTCCGGCTGGACATGATTTATTAGAAGTCAAAAAAGTTACGCCGGAAGGCAGAACGATCTTAATCCCATTTGTCGAAGCTATCGTGCCCGTAGTTGACTTAGCGCAACGCCGAATTGAGATTACCCCTCCGCCTGGATTGCTGGATCTCTAGGCTAAATCGCTCTATCGCCATCCGGTTATCTCGGATAAGTAAACGATTATTACTAAAACAAATCTGTTTAATTCCGCATGGTAGCTTAAATAAAGGTTAGCTCCGCTACAAAACTGGATTGTTCAAGACAGAGTAAGGATTAGTGAATTGTGAAGCTAGGGATTAAGTAGTCAGAATTTGGACTGTCACGTTGTCAAGTAATCCCAACATGACAGGCATGATTTGATGGTTATGTAGCAGATTTAGGGCAAGGTGTCGGCAACGCTATGCAATAGCAGAGTCGATATTTGCATGTTCGATCGCTCATTTTTCCGCCGTGTTGATCAGACTGATCCCATCAGAAAAATTTTCAGATATCTGCCTTCCGCTTTCCGAAATGACTTCCTAAGAGGGAGTAGTAATACGTAGACCGTGACTGAAACTATTCACTAGCCCCCGTGGTGAAATCAAACTCAGTCAACCGCATCCTCGCACCCCCTGTTAAAGACTTTATTTATTGAGAGGGCATTCCATGAAAGCATTACTGACTTACCTCCTCGCCCCTGTTAAACAGGTAACCCCCGTGATTGCTGGCTTCTCGCTTGCGGTTGCAGGTTTAATGGCGATGAATGCACCTGCTCAAGCTGCTCCCCGCACTCTGGTTAACACTGCAATGGCGCAGGCAACCACACTGCCGGATGGAGTTTACCTGTATGGGCAATCTGCACAGCCGAATCAACTTGGTCAAGCTTACTTTGTGTTTGAATCTCGGCAAGGCAAATTAGTTGGCGCACTCTACATGCCAAATTCCTCGTTCGATTGTACCTATGGTTCAGTTGAGCCTGAAAAGCTTTCGCTTATGGTGATCGACACATACGATCGCTCTGAGAATCCTTATGTGATTGCAACCGAGCAACCTGAGACAACCGTTGCATCGCGCTTAAATCCGGTTGCATCTCCGGTGAGCCTAGAAGGCTACCACCGCATTCAACAAGTGAGTGCAAACGATCAGCGAATTTTGAATACGTGCAAGCAGAACTATCAAACTCGCGTTTGGAAGTAGATGAAATGCAGGGGTTAAGTGTGGGTGCTGATTGATTTCAAGTTTAAACAGCACCCGCTTTCTCTGAACTCTTGGAAAAATTGGTTAAATTCAGCTGAATCGTCCCAGTTTAGCGCTAAGGTTTAGGCAAATTTTTGCTCTTTAAGCTTTTGGTGACGCTGGTGAAGTATTTTTTTCTATCCGATGGTTGGAGTGTGGGTCGAGTCTGGGAGCTAGGTGGCTTGTGGAATGAGACCGCCTGGAGACGCAAACCTCAAATTGATCGATTGAATATTTGTATTTGGGAAAATGGCGAAAAGCTCTGGCTTTATCGTGTTGAAGATGAAATTTTAATGGTCGAAGTCAAGCCTACTGAAAGTGTCGAGTCAAGCTCGATCGGGCAAGTGGTTTTGAAACGGTTAATTACAGCAGATCAAGCGATCGATCTCATTGGTAGCAATGTGGAATCTTGAATCATCAGTTCATAAGTGGTGGGGGCAGTTTGCCCTCATCATGAGTTCAACAGACCTGTTCTGCTCCGGCGATGATGAGCGAAATCATGCTCCAGGTTAGGAAATTTTGTTGAAATCTGTGTGATAAGTGATCAATTGAGGTTTGCCAATCTGAATTTGATTCGCTTCAAAAGCTTGCCGAACTCGTAATCGAAATTCTTGCCCAACGCTCCATTGTTCCATTGGGGCTGTTTTAATCCAAACGCGCACGAGCATTCCGGTATGCGAGAGATCATCGATTCCTAAGACTTCAGGCAGTTCGGGTATGCGATCGCGCCATTGGGGATCATCATACATTTGCTGTGAAACTTGCTTTAGGACATCAAGCACTCGTTTGGGGTCGTTTTCATAAGCAACTACGATCGAAAAATCAATCCGTGACCAGAGACGGGTGAGATTACAAACATTTGCGATCGTGCTGTTTGGAATTGTAATCAGTTGACCTTCACTATTTCGCAGTTGAGTCACCCGCAAATTGAGATTTTCCACCAAACCGCTCTGCTGATCAATTTGAATCACATCTCCGACCGCAAATTGGTCTTCCACTAAAATCAAGCAACCATTGACGAGATCTTTAATCAGACTTTGAGACCCAAAAGAAATCGCCAAACCAATGACTGCGCCTCCTGCCAAAATTGAACTCGTCGGAACGCTGAATAGATCCAGTGTCCAGATGATTCCAACCATGACTAAAACAAAAGTAATTAGTCCTTTCAAGGCTTCCGCGATCGTCGTACTTCTCATGACGACCCGTTGAGCTTCTCCTAACGGAAGCAGCGAACTCTGCTTCCAAGAGTGCATCAAGCGATCAATTAAACTTTTGCTGATTCGGATTGCTAAACTGATGCCAAACCAGAGAATTAAGAGTGCGACGGGCGTTGCCCATAAGTAAAAGCCCCACCTCATCAAGATGGGAACGATCGACAGGATATGAGCAATGCCGACATACCACATCAGGATGAATATCCACAGCAGCGCCCATTTGAGAAACTTGTTAAAGTCTAATTGCCGCTTTAGGCTAAATTGATGTTGCAAAGTTGCTAAAAACCGCGATCGTAGATTTGCAATTTCTCTTGCTTCTGTTTCTTCGGGGATCTCTGATTGCTGCGCTTTTTCTTCTTCTACAAGCGCGTCTAATTGTTGCTGATACCGAGTTTCTATTAAGTTTTGCTGATGAGTTAGACCTCGCCGCAGTAACCAGATCACTCCACTCGACACCAGCAATCCTAGTAAGATTTGTAATGCTTGTCCAATGCGTTGCCGTAAGACTTCTGGTGCGGTCATCTGCTTGAACCGAACCATTTCAGCTTGAAGAATTTTTTTCCACTCTTCTGCTAATTCGTCCAGAGGTTTTCCATTGAAGTCAGCATCCGGTTCTGTCACTGTTACTAATCGAATCGGGCGAGTAGATTGACCGTCACTAATCTGAAGGATTAGGTGTTTATTCAAAGTTGAGATCGCTACTGTTGGAGGCTGTTTCGCCTCAATTGTTCGAGATAGTACTCGCCACAGCCGCTCATTCACCTCACTGGCTCGAATCTCGATCGGTAGTTTATCGTCTGGAACTTTGTCTCGATTCAGAATCGTGGGTGAAGTTACCTCAAATAAGACTTTGCTATCTAAAGGCGATCGAATCGCAGCCGTTTCATACTCCCCATAGCGATTCACTCCATCAGGTAGAGTGAACGAAGAATTGGCAGAATTCGTTGGCAATGGGGGTAGTTGGCTCTGAGCGAACGGAGTCCAGCCAAGAACTAAGCTGAAGGTGAAGGCACTGACTAAAACAAAGTGAATCAGAGAAGAACGAAACAGTCTACGCATAGATAGCTCCTACAGATTTACCCCGCTATGGAACTAAACTACGAATTGCGCTGTAACGCAACCACTCCGGATTCAATTTAATAGAGACCTGAGTCTTGTTCCCGCAGATAGCTATCGATCACAGATTGAGCTTCACTGATGTCTCTCGAATTACAGGAGCGCCCATTTTGTAGAAGTTCTCCTTGAGGGCGGCACCACTAATGCCCCATGCCCAACGCCTGGGAAGTCGTAAACATAGGCGGTTTTCAAATTTTTAGCTACAGCTTCTCCATAGGGCTGGGGCGTAACCGGGTCGTAAGCGCCATTCAATACCAGAGTGGGAATCTCCGGATTTTCGGTGACATAACCACAATCTGATTGGGCGGCAACAGAAGCAGGCACGTTAAAGGTTTTACAGTCAACAGTTTTCCATGTCGCACCAAAGCTGGTACGATTAGGGGCCGCGCTATTAACTGTACTGCTGCTAGTAGTGACAACCGCAACCGTAAGCAGGGTGAATGATCAAAAATGAGCCAGCCGTGGGTTCATGAGGGATTGTCCTTAAACGTACTTGCTTAGAGATTGACAGGTTTGGGCAGATCAGCGATCGCCCGCTCCGGGACTTGCTTGATCTGCAACCACATCACAATGCCCCCAATGAGTTCAATGGGATCGCTGAGTTGCACGATCGATCTCATAGCTGTGGCAGTTTGTTCATCCACCAGCGACGGTGCGACAATCTGCACAAAGTCCCACAGCCAGTGGAAGATAATCAACGGCAGGATGTTGTTAAGTTTGAGCATCAACGGCGCAAAGAAAAAGCCAAACTGAAAGGTATTGAGCAGTTGTATAGGGACAGCCAGTAAAGGAACACCCCCAAACACATTGACGGCATGGAGTAGGGCGAAAGCGATCGCGCTCACCAGCATGGCCCAACGCACTCGCCCGGTGGTCAAAAAGGCATGTAACACAATGCCCCGATACATGATTTCTTCCCCAAACCCGACTAACAGAGTGGTGAAGCCAACCAGAGCAAACGATTGCCATTGGGCGGCACTGAGGGAGACACGCGCCAGACCCGATAGGAAGACTACCCAAGTGGCAATCAGCACAGCGATCAACGGCAGAAACCACAGCAGTTGCTGACGGTTGAGGCGACGAAAACCGATCGCCTGCCAACTAAAATAGCGAGTCACCCAGAAGATATTGACAATATTGAGGAGGATGAGAATGAACCAGAGCAGGTTCATCATTTCTGGTTGGCCGTAGGTAATGCCCATGAAGGTTTTCATGTAGAACATCCCGATGCCCATAATCGCCGTATAGAGGACTGCGGCGACGATTGCGATCTGCGGCTTTGAAAACGAATTTAAATTCATACAGGTTGCTTCTGGTTAAATTTTGCTTCTACTTCGATGTAGTTGGCAGTACAAACTTCGGTTTCAGCGCGGCGGTACAGCTTGGGTTGGGAGGGATCTCAGGACGGTTAATAAACGCGATGCCGATATCTCTGCCACAGTGATTTAAGGTCACCCCATGACCTAGGCTAGGAAATTCCACATAGGTGCCGTTGCTTAACCATTCCAGGGCACGTTTTCCTCGATCGGTAGTGGTTTGGGCATCGTAGCGGCCCTGCAGAATCAGGGTAGGAACGTTAATTTTCACGACTTGGCGTTCCCTGGAGTCTGCGGGTTTAACTGGCCAGTGTTGACAGATGGCTAATTGCTCCAGCATCTCTCCATAGAGCGGTTGCGCCAATCGGGGCAGCGGCAAACTGCGATTCACGGCTTCGGTTTCCGCCTGGGAACTCTAGGACACATGCTCGCGACAGTCGAAGCTCAGATGCATTCCTGTCGTGCCCCCTTGATCGACGGGACTGACCTGATTGATGTTGTCTGTCAACAGTTCATAAATATGCCGAATCTCTGCCTCGGCCATTACCTGCAATTCTGCCCGGAGGGGTTGGGCCGCTTGAGTTGGAAATATTTCAGTGATCAAGTCCAGCAAGGTCTGGCGATCGCGGTTTCCGATTTGACCTTAGCCTGTATCAGCCCAACCAAAGTCAAGGGCGCAGCCATCACCACCAGTCCCAACGATCGGTAGATTTGTTTCATGCTCACTATTCCTGATTGCGAATTCATGAGATCGCTCAACATTCATGCCAAACAGCAGGTTTACTCCACCACAAAGAGCGGCTTGATCTGAGTTAGACAACTGCTGTTGGGCGCTTGCTTGGGGTTAGCCAGAAAGCCAGCGGCAATTTGAGTCACACAGGCTGCCGCTGGCATACCCCGCGGCGCAAATAACGCCCCATGCCCAACACCGGGGAAGGTGTAAACATAGGCGGTTTTTAAGTTCCTCGCCACGGCTTCCCCGTAGGGCTGGGGCGTAACCGGGTCGTAAGCGCCATTTAACACCAGGGTAGGAATCTCCGGTTTTTCGTAAGCGAAGGGCGGTTTCAGCTCGACCTGGAGAACTTCACAGGCTTTCGTCACCGCTTCGGCTTCGCGGATGCCCGCGGGAATGAGTTGTGGATAGGGCGGCGGCAGCACTTGGGCGGGCGTGACTTGAATCGATTTCGCCCGAGCACAGAGGACAGTGTGATACATCTCCCTCGCCTCCGAAGGTTCCAGATTCTCTGAAAGTTTTCCTGCAATCCAATCAAAGTTGCCCTGGCTCGCAGCCTGGATAAACTTGGGTAGAGAAGTCCCACGGGCACTTTCACCGGAATAGGGTCGGGCTAAATAAGCTTCGATGCCAATAATAAAGGCATTGCCATCGAGTTGGGTAACGAATGTTTTTTTGCTAGAGGGAATGGTCAGGGTCAGAGGAACTGGTTTCTGGTTGAGTTGATCGACGATCGCTAGAAATTTCTGCTCCAGATTGGGATAGGTCTGGTTGCATTGTCGATCTTGCGCACAGGCATGAAACAGGTTTCGCAGGGCATAGCTCATTGTGTGGCCCGATGCCAGATTAAAATCAATATCCGGTCTGACTACGCCATCCAGGATCACGCTGCGGAGTTTCGCCTTGTGCTTGTCCGCCTGGGCGATGACATATTGCCCCAACAACGTGCCGTAGGAAACGCCATAGTAGTTAAATTGCGGGTAGCCTAAGGTTTCTGCGACAAAGTAAATATCAGCCGCATTTTCGCGGGTATTGAAGGCGTTGGGATTAATCCCCTGCTGCTTGAGGCGATCGTTACACACCTTGATCCAGCCTGGATCAGTGTACGCTTTCTCCCCTTTCGCCACGGCGATATAGTGAGCATTGATCTCTGGACAGGACAGGTTAGGCTTGGAATACCGGGTCCCCCGCTCCTCTACGAAGATCAAATCGCGGCTCTTCAACAAAGCCTGGAGTTCGGGAAATGTCGGCAAGGCTCCATCGGCGATGTCGCCGATGCTTGAGCCACCCGGACCACCCTGTTCGACAAACAATGGATCGGCAGCAGGGGCTTTGCCGTTGCTACGGGCACGCACGACAGCGAGTTGGATAGTGCGTCCCTGGGGTTGGGCGTGCTGTTCGGGAACGGTGACGTAACCACAATCCGACTGGGCAGCAACGGCAGCAGGCACGTCAAAGGTTTTGCAGTCAACGGTTTTCCAGGCTTTACCAAAGCTGGCACGATTAGGGGTTGCGCCCTGGGCGGCACTGCCACTGATGGTAACCGCAACGGTGAGTATGGCAATTTGGCACAGGCGAGTTAGAGGCATCGTCATGACTGGTGATGGTAAAGGTGAGTATGGCAATTTGGGGCAAGTGAGCAGAGGTATCGTCATGGGGTCAATCCAGGAGAGGATTGGGGACATCGGAGATCGATCGCTCTGGTACGTGCTTGATCTGCAACCACAGCACAATGCCCACAATGATTTCAATGGGAATGTTGAACAGTCCGATCGCAGCCACAGCCGCGTGCGTTTGTTCACCCGCCAGGGGAGCGGCGAATACCACAAAATCCCAGAGCCCGTGAAAAATAATCAACGGCAGGATGTTGTTGAATTTGAGCATCAACGGTGCAAAGAAGAATCCAAATAGAAAGGTCGTGATCAATTGCATGGGGAGAGCCACTAAAGGAGCGCCCCCAAACACATTCACTGCATGCAGTAGCGAAAAGCCGATCGCGCTTACCAACATCGCCCAACGGACTCGGTTGGTCGTCAAAAAGGCGTGTAACACAATGCCCCGATACATGATTTCTTCCCCAAACCCCACTAACAGGGTGGTGAAGCCAGCCAACGCAAATAATTGCCACTGGGCGGCACTGAGGGAGGCACGACTTAAGCCCGATAAACAAACAACCCACATGGCAATCAGCAAAACGATCGAGGGTAGAAGCCACACGAGTTGCTGACGACTGAGGGAACGGAAGCCGATCGCCTGCCAGCTAAAATAGCGAGTCACCCAGAAGACATTGATGGCATTGAGGAGAATCAACACCAACCAGAACAGGTTCATCATGGCTGGATCGCCGTAGGTAATGCTCAGGAATGTTTTCATGTAAAACATCCCGATACCCATGATTGCCGTATAGAGGCATGCCGCTAGGATTGCGATTTTGGGTTTTGAGAGTGATGCAAGCTTATCCACAATGGTTAAGTTCCCTTTTTATGCAATGGTTTCTTCAATGCTTCCGACTCCTGCCATCATCGCCCTCGAACCTCATGAAGCTAGGAGGGTGCAACACAAAACGAGGATTTAAACTGGCACGACAGTCAGCCTGGGCACACGCAACGGATCACTCACAAAGCTAGCTCCCACATCCCTGGGCACTTTGGGAAAAGATCAGTCCCTCATGGTCAAGATTCGGGTATTCGAGCAAGGTCGCTTTCGATAACCTTCGATCGAGCTACGCCCTGCCCGACTATTGGTTTGGATGTGAATTCCGGAAACTATGTTTGTGTCGCCGCGAATTTATTCATCAAGGCATTCATGCAAAAAGTCTATAATTGCACCGTAAGCTAAAATCGGTTTCTGCTGCTCCAATCCCCCGACTCACAGCTCCCCCGGAAACGTTCGATTCCATCGATCTCAATTCGACCACTCCGCCGATCAATCGTGACACGCGGATGATTTAGCCCATTCATCCGATATTTGCCTGTAATCTGGTCAGGCGTAATCTTGAGGTCGTTGAGCTTCCACCATCCGTTAGACCCGCCCGAATTGATTGGTGCAATTAGCTTTCCGGTTAGATGAATTTTCCCCTGCATATCGCGAACCTCGACTTGCACATCGGAATCGAAATTGTCAGTTGATGACTCGACACGATCGCGTCGGACAAATCGGTGGCGGCGATCGCTCCATTCATAACCAGCACGGGTTTCAACACCAGGTTTGCGGCCTTCCCCGTAGCAGATCAGGGTCAGACCTCGACGCGCTGAATCGCTATTTTCATGGGTAGAGCTACCTTGTTCCCGCAGATAGCTATCGATCACAGACTGAGCTTCACTGATGTCTCTCGAATTGCAGGAGCGACCATTTTGTAGAAGTTCTCCTTGAGGATTAAACAGTACCGTGCAGCCACTTCTAGGTCTCATTCCAGTTACGCTTAGATTGCCATTGTCTAAGGTATCAATCACGGCTTGAGCGTTAGCAGAACTTGTTCCGGTAAGAGCGAGCAAACCGAGGAAGATAGGAGCTAAAATTTTTGAGGATTTCATGGGTTGTCTTAAAGCAAATTGATTTGGACAGTTTGTTGATTTTTTGCAGGAGATCGACCTGCTGCGCGATCTACTATTCTGCAAAGAGGATGAAGTCACTGCGAACCCAGCCGATCGATTTAGATTGGACGAATTGCACTTTGCACCAGTTGAGGTCACTGCCGGAAGTATCTTTATCCGGTACGCACTCAAGGACGCTCACCTTGTCGCCTGGGACTCCATAGCTCGGTGAACTGGAGTTGACGGTTGGCTGCGATCGCACATTAATCTGAGCATTCGCACTACTGGCTTTCAGCGTACTAATGCCTCTTGGCGCAGTCGGTTGAGTGGTTGTAGGCGCTGTGCTCCAGTACACGTAGACTAGACCGCTCGGCAGTTTGAAGATCTGCCCTTTGTCTCCCAGTCCTGTCTGACGATAAACAGCGCCGCCTCTTTGATCGACATAGTTACCAGGATTGCTTCCAGTCGGCGTAAACTCATTGCGGACTCCATCTGCCCATTCGATGGAAATATTGCCCTGACGTTGAGAGAACTTACAAGACATTGAAACGGTTGCTTTACTTTGTCCATTTGGATAGTATTCGCAACGGGCATTTGTAGTATCAGCTTTTGCAGATACAGCAAAACTAGCGGACGCGATCGTTGTCGCGAAGAGCAAAGATAGATTGCGTTTCAGCATGATGAAAACTCCAAGACTACGAATTTAGAGAATGATAAAGTTGTGCTGATGGCTCTTTAGACAAAAGACTTGATGCAGGAAGCTGTGATTTCAAGATTATTTCAAGATTTCTGATTGCTGAGTAGCAAAGCTCTTGAATAGAGCAAGTAGCTAAATGAGGAGGTATTGATAACAATATGTTAGTTCAAGGAAAGCTGTCAAATAGAATTGCTCCAAATCGATTAGGCACAAATCTGCTACAAACGGAGCTGCACATTGTTAAACTCCTGGTTAACTTTCCGGCGTATTTTCGCTTCTGCTTCTTTCGCGATCGCAGTTCGATAGGTTTCGACGATGTGATTGGGCATGATGTCACCTTGATAGGATAGAAATGACCATTGCTCTCCACCATGCACGAATTCTATATTCAGTTGTTTGCTCATCGGTAGTAGAGGGATCGTATCGGCTAGATTGACGATTCGATAGTGATTTGGAATCAGGTTGCTGTGAGCCTCAATAAATTCCTTGTCGCCCACTCGTGGCCCTGCATACGCATAGAGCCGTAAATTTGGTCGAAGTTTGGGATAAAGTAGGGCGACTTCCATTGATGCAAATACTGCAAGCGCTGCCCCAAGACTATGACCTGAAACTAGCAGGGGTTTAGTTGGATCTAGGGATTGCACAGCCTCTGCAATGGGTTTAGCGAGAAAAGTTTTGTAAAAATCGTAGATTCCGTAATGAACTTTACCGATCGCAGTTTCAGTTTTGGGATCGCTGTAAGGTGCTTGGAGTGCAAGGACATTCTCTAACCATTCAGTTTGACGCTGAGTGCCCCGAAGCATCAAGAGATTGACCTTGGGCGACGTTAACAGAAAGCCGTAATAAACTGAGATCTTTTGTTGGAGTTGGACGACTTGCTTGACTTGATCTTGAATCACTCCCTTTGTTTCATTCAAGCGATCGCGAAGTTGATGCAAATTCTGGTTCGCGGAGAGTTCTGAAATGGGAATCTCGACAGGGATCGACTCTTCAACTTGCTCGTCTGCTTTGAAGGAAGTCACTTGCTTAAAGCTTGTAAATCCTTCTGAATAGAGGGGCAAGCTGGCAATACTGCCATCATAATCTGCTTGGTATTTGCCGCGCAGATATTGATAAGTGCAGATCTTACTTCCAGTAATCAGGAGCTTTGAGATTTTCCGATCGTAAGGAACCGTGGGAGATCGTAGTTTGACGCTCTGCTGAACGGAAAGCGTATCTTTAAGCGCTGTCATATCTGAGCGGAAGGCAGTTTGAATCGACTCAGTTGGGTTGTACAACTGTCGAAGCTCAGCTTGCTCAGCTTCAATCTCACTTCGTTGCCAGTGATCTCGCCCTAATGCAGCCGCGATCGTGGCACCTAATCCTGACCAGAGTAGAAGACGGCGATTAAATCTCATCGGTTTGTTCCATCCCTCTAGGAGCTTTGCTGAGATAAAAATGATGCACAGCTTGTCCGATGCCCCAGAAGTAGCAGAATGCCATTGCTCCGGGTGCTAAAACCATCAACCGAGGCGATCTGAACAAGACCGCCAAAATAAATAGCCCCAACCAAGCGAATCCTGCACTCAGAATCGCTCCAGCAATGCCAAAGAGAATTCCCATTCTCGCAAGTAAGTCTCCTCCCTTTTGAAAGTGCCAGAGCCGCGCAATTCCCATAATCAGGAAAAGATTGAGAACAATCAGCGCGATCGCTTTGAGAACATCAATGTGTGGAATCGGGAGCAATGCAACGATCGAGGCTCCCAGCGCATAGTCTAAGATCAGATCCCGAACTTTGACATTGACCCTAGCAGGATGCTCCATGACGTGCAGAACACTCCTATTATCGAGGTGGGAGAACAAACTTAGGCTTCAAATCCTCTCTACATTCCGCTTTGGGAGGACGAACCGGGTTATTGACAAAGGCAGCCCCAGCATCTCGCGCACACTGCGAAAATAACAATGCACCATGCCCACCATTCGGAAATTCTAGGTAAGTGCCGTTGGCTAATCCCGCGGTTGCCTCCTTGCCGATTAGTGTTGGGGTTTGGCTGTCATAGCGACTCTGTAGCACGAGAGTTGGAATGTTGCTCTTGAGTACGCCAGCGAAGGCAGCAGGTTTGACTGACCAGAACTGACAGATCGCATAAGCTGCTATGCCTGCCTCGACTCGCGATCGTCCCAGTTCAGGCATTTCCATTGCTTTGGACACCGCAGCACTCCGGACGGGATCATTGCCTGCAATCATATCCTGACAGTCCATTGAGCGAAAGGCTCCCTGAGTTATCCCGCGATCTACAGAAGATGTTGAAGTCAGAATCCCTGAAATGACTTCATAAGTGTGACGAATTTCTGCGTCGGGCAGCGTTCTCAAAGGCTGAGTTAACGGCTCTCTCATCTGTTTGGGAAAGATTTCGGCGATCGAGGCAATCAAGGTATTGCGATCGCGCGGCTGTCCCTTGAGAAAGCCTACTCCGTAAAAATTGCCTCTAGCAATGGTGCGGTCTGCTTCTGGCAAAGTCTCGATCGCATCTAGGACTTGCTTCACCCACTTTCGAGAAGGTCGTTGTGATTCTGCTAACTGAATTCTTTGAGTCAGTAGCTTTCGAGCCTCTGCCCTTAATTTATCTGATTTAGCGATCAAATTCTGAGGTTCACCAATGGGGATGAGCTTGGTTGCAGGGGTTTTAAAGATGCTGCCTGATACAACCCCGACATATGTTGTCGTGACTCCCTGCTCTAGTTCAGAGATGATCAAGGGCACATAGTTACGAATTCGATTGTCTGCATCTGTATTGAGCGAAGTGATCAGATCGGCAAAGGCATCAGGGGTAACACTCTCTGGAATCGGTTTGTCTGACTTAAAATTCTGTTTAGGTATTGGGATCGGCTTTTTATCAAGGGATTTGAGCAGTGCGATCGTGCGGGCTTTGAGGTTTGGATAGGCTCGATCGCAGGCTGCATCTTTCTGGCAATCCTCAATCAAGTTAAGGGTTACCACTTCAAGGTCAAGCGGATTAGCTTCGTACTTCCTGACATTGGGCGGAATAGTAGAGTCTAAGATCACGCTCCGAACCCGTTGAGGATGATCCCGCATAACGCGCATCGCTAGGTAAGTTCCGTAAGAAATCCCATACAGATTGACTTGATCATATCCTAGAGCAGAAGCAAGGCTGACGACATCTTTCGCGTTGTTGGAGGTGTTGTACTGAGTGAGATCATTCCCGTGCAGTTCTAGAACATTAGAACAGAGCGCGAACTGTGCCAAAGATTCACCTGTCGGATCAAGCTCGTTTTTGAATTTTGTAGCAAACGTTTCAAATTTCTTTTTCCACGGGCTGCCTGGAACCGTGAGCACCTGTGCAATGATGTTGAGGGTTTGAGAACAAGCTAAATCGCCAGAATACTGTGATCCGCGTTGGTCAAACAGAATCACATCGCGGGTCTGACGCTGATGGTTATGAGCCTGAGTAAAGAATGATAGCGCTGAAATATCACTTCCACCTGGTCCTCCGTGCAAGACGATTAGGGGATCAGGTTGGGGCGTGAGACTTTTACTTCGCAAGAGCGCGTAAGTTAGCTCGATTTGCCGCCCGTTGGGTTTACTGTAGTTTTCGGGAACAGTAACTACACCACAAATAGTGGTTTTTCCTTCGATTTCATCCGGATTGATCGGGGTTGGGCAAGGAATCTGAGTATTGCGAATTGGCTTCACAGTAAGCTGCTGAGTTTGCCCAGAGGCAGCCTGAGCAAGAACCACAATCGGAACTAGGGCGTAGTTCAACAAAAGCGCCTTCAAGAAACGTTTCATCATAGTTTAAACTTCTAGTTTTCGATAATGCGATCGCGAGTTCGTGGGGCATTCAGAACTCGCGATCGACACTAAGATCTACAAGCCGCCTTCATTGACATCCGAGAACTGATAGTTATAAAACTCAGTTCCAGTTACTTCATTGATGATGACGACTCTTGCAGTACCGCGATCGTACATGACTCGCACCCGTCCATCCGATCCCACAAACATATTGCCAGAGGTGCGCTTCAAGATACCAGAGAACTTGAACTCTGCTTCTGTAATGGTTGCTGCTATCTCGTTTGCGTTGCGAGAAGTCATTTGGGTGATTGGAGTTGCAGATTGCATCGTATTCGGATTTGCAGGCTTGGGTTTAGGAGATGCAGTGGGAATCCAATAAACGTAAATTGACTCATTTGCAAGGCGATAGATTTGTCCTTTGTTGCCGAGTCCCGATTGCCGATAAGCAGCGCGACCGTTTTGGTCGAGATAGGTACCAGGCTGATTTCCTCGCGGACGTAATTCATAGCGTCTGCCGTTCTTAAGTTGAATGCTGACAAAGCCTTGTCGTTGTGAAAAGGTACAAGCGCCGGAAGATTTTGCGCGATCTTCTCCTTTTGGATAAACATCGCAACGAGCATTCACAGTGTCCGCTTTTGCAGTCATTGCAGGACTGAGAGATGCGATCGAGACTGCTACTGCTAGAAGAGAATTTTTAAGCCTCATTTCAAGAAAGCCCCCTAGTTATTA
This sequence comes from Leptolyngbya sp. UWPOB_LEPTO1, assembly GCF_017302695.1. Taxonomy (NCBI): domain Bacteria; kingdom Bacillati; phylum Cyanobacteriota; class Cyanophyceae; order Leptolyngbyales; family Leptolyngbyaceae; genus Leptolyngbya; species Leptolyngbya sp. UWPOB_LEPTO1. The sequence goes on from NZ_JAFLCJ010000034.1 coordinate 33,971, forward strand.
TTGGAATGTGGAGAGCAAGAAATCGTACATTAATTGCGCTTAGTAGCGCCTGATTTTAGAAGAATAAATCGGAGCTTAATTGATTGCTGAACTGGCTGTACGCGCGAGGTTATTGCAAGGACTAAGCGAATTAAACTAAAAGCATCATAAGCCAAGAAATGTTCAGAAGATAGAGTGTCAACCCTCTTATGTAGGATTTATAACTTCCCTAAATTAGAGGAGGCGAGTTTTTCTGCTTCAGATAACAATATCCCTTTACTATTTAAATCAAATCAGTCAGAAAATACTGAGATTAACCGACAATTAGCCAGAATAAATCAGTTAATTAATTCTAAAGAAAATCTTGAATTTCTAATTGAAGTTAGCGCGACGATAAGAGACAAACTTCTATCGTAGAAATAGACTGAATCTATCAGTTAAGTCAGTTAAGTTATAAATACCAATCTAGTTTTAACCGACTGTCCATGCTAGTCTTGAGCATAGAAAATTAATCGACGATCGCACCTCGATTCTTTCCCTTCCTAGCTGCCCATGACCTCGACCCCCAACCCTAAATCGAGCACGAAGCGAAAGCGTGGAATCTCTCTCAGTCCAAGTGGTTTGCGACGATTGAATCAGGCGATTCAGATTGTAGAAGCCTCAGAGAATGCTGGAAAGCGATTCACAGTCGAAGAGTTAAGCAAGCGAACTGGAATTTCGACTAGTACTTTGAGCCGTTTGTGGGCATCTAAATCTGGCATCGATCGCAGAATTCTACATTTACTATTTAACGCATTTAAGCTGGATCTCCTCGATGGCGATCTACAAATCGATTCGGATGAGGTTGAAGCAAAAGAGATTCAATCTTGGGCTAGTACTGCTTCGACGATCGTGCAGATCCCCTATCCAAGTGGTTCGCTTCCAGTTGATTCACCGCGCTATGTGAGTCGTCCGGAGGTAGACGATCGCGCCTTGCATGAAATCGTACAGCCGAGTTGTGTGCTTCGCATCAAAGCTCCTAGTGGTTTTGGCAAAACTTCGCTGCTCTTGCGGCTCTTACATCACTGCAATCAACTTGGATACGCAACGGTTTCAATCAATCTTCAGCAGGCAGATACAGAAGCGCTTGCAGATTCTCACGCCTTTTTTCGCTGGTTTCGTGCAGTGCTAGCGCTCAAGCTAAAGTTGGATTCTAGTCAGGATCAATACTGGGATGAGCTACTTGGAAGTAAGCTCAGCACAACCCTGTATCTGCGAGAGACAGTTCTACCGCAGTTACACCGTCCCTTGGTTCTGATTATTAATGAAGTTGAGCAGGTCTTTGAATACGCTGATACTGCGAGAAACTTTCTGCCTTTACTGCGATCGTGGCACGAAGAAGCCCAGCACGATGAAGTCTGGCAACAACTTCGGCTCGTCGTTGCCTATTCAACCGATGCTTACCTACCGTTAGACATCAATCAATCCCCATTCAATGTTGGGCTACCTTTAACGCTGCCAGAGTTTAACCAAGAACAAGTGCAAACTCTGGCTCAGCTTTATTCGGTCAGTTGGAGTGAGCAAGATTGCGATCGTATCCTGGCACTCAGCGGCGGCAACCCTGCTTTAGTCAGTCTTGCTCTCTATCATCTGAATCAGGGCATGACATTCGACGAATTACTACAATCTGCTTGTACTTTAAAGGGAATTTATCGAAATCATCTTCAGCGCCTGCTTGCTCAAGTGAATGGAAATGCACAGTGGACAGAACGCCTTGCTCCCCTGGTACAAGGAGCAGATGCAATCCATCTTGATCCAATCTTTGCCTACAAACTAGAGGGAATTGGACTGATTCAGCCTACATCGGGTGGATGGAAACTGAGTTGTGAACTCTATCGAACTGCGTTTCAAACTTATTTACTAAATTGATCCCTGCATGACAAACTCATTTCACTATAAAGTGGGTGGTAGCCTTCAGGCAGATGCTCCGACCTATGTTGTTCGACAAGCTGATCTTGAACTCTATCGGGCACTGCAAGCAGGGGAATTTTGCTATGTATTCAATGCGCGGCAGATGGGAAAATCATCGCTGCTCGTGCGCGTTAAACAACAACTTCAACAAGCTGGAGCAGAGTGCGCTTATCTAGATATGAGTCGATTAGGCAGCGATCGACTGACTCCGAAGCAATGGTATTACGGCATCATTGTGAGTCTGCTCCAGAGCTTTCAGCGATTGAATCAAGTCAACTATCGAGAATGGTTTGCGGCTCATGCCGATTTACCGCTCATTCAATGCTTAACTGCTTTTATTGAAGAGATTCTATTTGCAGAGTTTGCAACTGCACCAATTTATATCTTTATTGACGAGATTGATAGCTTACTTAGCTTAGAGTTTCCGGTCGATGATTTCTTTGCCTGGATTCGCTCTTGCTACAATCAGCGATCGCATGATGTTCGATATCAGCGCTTTAATATTGCTCTGTTTGGGGTAGCGACTCCTGCGGATCTGATCGCCGACAAGCAGCGCACGCCTTTCAATATCGGTCGCGCAATTCAACTGGATGGATTTACTTCAGAAGAAGCAATCCCACTGGCAACGGGACTGCAATCTGCGATCGACCATCCGATCTCGGTTCTGCAAGCGATTCTGCACTGGACAAAAGGACAACCCTTTCTCACGCAAAAGCTCTGTCAACGAGTCATTGATACGATCGAGCAAGCAACTCCGCTTCAGATTCCCCCCGGTATGGAATCCTTTTGGGTCGATGAATTAGTCAAAGCCCATCTTCTAGACAATTGGGAAGCCCATGACGAACCTGTGCATTTAAGAACCATTCGCGATCGACTATTCTGGAATGAGAATCGCACTGGACGACTATTAGGCATCTATCAACAACTTTTACAAGGCGAGGCAATTCTCCTAGATGATAGTCGAGAACAGATTGAACTATTACTCTCAGGCTTGGTTGTTCGGCAAGGGAATTTACTGGCGATCAAAAATCCAATCTATCAGCAAGTTTTTGACCTGAAATGGGTCAATCAACAATTCAGTACCCTACGCCCCTATGCCAATGCGATTAACGGCTGGATTGCTTCTGCTCGAACTGATTCGACCTATCTTTTACAAGGGCGAATGTTGCTCGACGTACAGCAGTGGGCACAAAACAAAAGTCTCAGTGATTTGGACTATCAGTTTATCGCTGCAAGCCAAGATGTAGAACGGCAGCGCATTCAGCAAGAGCTAGAAACTCAGCGAGAAAGCGAACGATTTTTTCGGCAACTTGCAGAAGCGGTTCCTCAAATTGTGTGGATTGTGGAACCTGATGGCACCTTGTCTTACACGAATCAGCAAGGAAGTACTTTCTCTGGGCGCTTGTTTTCTGAAGTCGCAGATTGGAAGCGATTGGATGTTATTCATCCCGACGATCGAGAGCAGAGTCTTACAGCTTGGACGCATTCTCTTGCAACCGGGGAACCTTACGAAATCCAACTGAGAATACAAGATGCGACTGGAAACTATCGTTGGTTTCTGAATCGAGCCATTCCGATTCGAGATAGCAATGGGCAGGTTGTAAAATGGTTCGGAACCAGCACAGACTTGGATACGCTCAAACGAGAAGAAGAAGTTCGACGCTTGCAAGAAGTGGAAAAACGACTTCATCAAGAGCAACGCGCGGGTCGTCTGCAAAAATGGCTGCTCGGAACAATTAGCATCGCCTTTGTGATTGCGAGTGGACTCGGACTCTATGCCTTTGCCCAAAAACACGAAGCGACTCTGCGCGAAATCGAAGCGATCGCAAATGTTTCAGAAGCTCAATTTGCCTCTGGCGATCGCTTAGATGCCCTGATCACTGCTATCAGAGCACATACTCAACTGAATCAGTTACAGAATGCCCCTGTTGAGCTTACTGCTCAAGTTGATCGAGAGCTTCGCCGCTCTGCTTTTCAAGCAGTTGAGCGTAACCGATTTGCTCCGGATAAAGGCAGAGTTCGAGGCGTTGCAGTCAGTCCCGATGGGCAACGCCTCGCCACAACCCACGATCGACCATCTATTATTTTGTGGAAAGCTGACGGCACTCAACTCGCCACCATTCCAGAGAAAGCTCAAAAAGTCCTGTTTAGCCGAGATGGACAAGTTCTAATTACGGGACTAGATGACGGAACAGTGCGATTGTGGAGCAGTCAAGACGGTAAGCCGATTGCAGTTTTTAAGGGAAGCGACAAGCTCATAATGTCGATCGACATCAGCCCGGATGGACAACAGATTGCCGCAGCAACGGGTAATCTCATCAAAATCTGGAGCTTCGATGGCAAGCTGATTCGTACTTTAACTGGACATCAAGCAACCGTGTGGGAGGTGAAATTTAGCCCCGATGGGAAATCGATCGCGAGCGCGGGTGCAGATAACACTGTGATTGTTTGGAACTCAGAGGGCAGCAAAATTCGCACATTAAAAAATCCAGTTGTCTCGAATGAAGGCGAAAACCGTCTCGTGGGTCTAGCTTTTAGCCCGGATAGTAAACTGCTTGTTGCAGGCGATTGGTACGGCAATATTCTCTGGTGGAACAACGAAGGTAAGCTGATCAATACTACTTCTGAGCATCGTAATGCAGTGGATAGTCTAGTCTTCAGTCCCGATGGACGAATGCTAGCGTCTGGCAGTTGGGACAGTACGATCAAGTTATGGGATATGAATGGAACGCTACTGAGAACTTTACCTGGGCATCCTAGCGGTACTTTGTCGATCGCATTCAGTCCCGATGGACAACAGCTTTTCTCTGGCGGTGAAGATGATCTGATTCGAGTCTGGCAACTCTCGTCTGAGTTTGTCACTATCTTGCGCGGACATCGCGCCTCAGTCTGGAGCGTCAAACTCAGCCCCGATGGACAAACTATCATTTCCTCTGGATCGGATGGCACGATCAAGCGTTGGACCCAAAGCGGTCAACTGTTGCAGCGTCTCCCTTCAGAACATGGGGAGGTTTGGGCAGTTGATTTCAGTCCAAATGGACAAACGATCATTGCGGGAAGCGATGATGGTACGCTGACGTTTTGGAGCAAAGAGGGCAAACTTCTCCGCACAGTCAAGGCTCACACAGCCGCAACATTTGGTCTGACGTTTAATCCGACTGGCGAAGAAATTGCTTCTGTAGGTTGGGACGGAACCATCAAACTCTGGAACCGCGATGGCAACTTGATTCAAGCTTTAGAAAAAAGTCGAGAGTTGTCTGATACACTCAGCGATCGCATTAACGCTGTTGCTTTTAGCTCAAATAACCAATGGCTTGCAACCGTCGGTCGAGACGAATTCATCCGGCTCTGGCAGCGCAACGCTAACGGGCAATTTACTCCCCGCCCTCAACTCAAATTTAACGGACAGCAAGGCAATCTTTGGGATGTCGCCTTTAGTCCCGATGCTCAAATCCTCGCAACAGCCAGCGAAGACAGTACGATTAAACTCTGGTCACTGAATGGAACATTAATTCGCACTTTGAAAGGACATCACGATCGCGTCAATTCAATCACCTTTATTCCACCGAACGCTGGACTGCCTGCTGAATGGGGAACAGTTATCGCTTCTGCAAGTTGGGACAAAACCATCAAACTGTGGAAACTGGATGGAACACTACTCACCACACTCGAAGGACATGAAGACAGAGCTTTAGATGTGACGTTTTATCCAGCAACCCAAACGAGCAGTGCATTCCTCGCTTCTGCTGGACTCGATCGAGCAGTGATTTTATGGCGGCTTGATCGAGTGCTCAAGACCGATCAGATTTTGAACGCGAGTTGCGTCCGAGTGCGCGACTATCTGCGGAGTCAGCCAGAGTTGAGCGATCGACAATCTCTGTGTCAACCTTAAATTGTTTGACCCCGGATGAATTTGGATAATCGTCGATAACTATCTATGCAGGCAGTTGGATCAGGAATTTAGTTCCCGCCCCCAAACTGGAGTTGACTAAAATCTGACCTCCATGTTTTTCCTCCACAATTTGACGGGCGATCGCTAACCCCAAGCCGGTTCCTTTTCCAACACCTTTTGTGGTGAATAAATGGTCAAAGATTCTTTCTTTCACCGCTTCGCTCATACCCTTGCCATTATCCCGAATCCGAATTTCGACGTGATTGCCTACGATGGCTGTCTGAATCTCAATGCGTTGCGGGTTGGCTTCTAATTCAGCATAAGAGAAGCCTTGTGCCATTTCATCAAACATATCGATCGCGTTTGCCAAGATATTCATGAACACTTGATTCAATTGTCCAGGAAAGCACTCAACAGCCGGTAATGTTCCATACTCTTGAATAACTTGAATCGCTGGGCGAGCATCATTTGCTTTGAGGCGATATTTCAAGATGAGCAACGTGCTGTCGATGCCTTCATGCAGGTCAGCACAGACTTTATGCTCGGTATCGGCGCGCGAGAACGTGCGAAGACTATTACTAATTGACTTAATGCGATCGACGGCACCTCTCATTGAGTTCAGTACCTTCGGCAAGTCCTCGTAGATAAACTTCAAATCAATGTCTTCCGCATTGTCTTGAATGGGTGCAGCGGGGTCGGAATAATGTTGTTGATACAGTGCTAGGTGTCCGAAGACATCTTGCACATAATCGCTGGCATTTCTGATACTGCCATTGAGAAAGCCGATCGGGTTGTTGATTTCGTGAGCGACTCCAGCGACTAGGTTGCCCAAGGATGCCATTTTTTCGCTTTGCACCATTTGGAGTTGAGCATTTTGCAATTTGGCTAAGGCTTGTTCAAGTTCCTGAGATTTTTGCAAAACCGCATTTTCAGCCCGTTTGCGATCGCTAATATCTCGCGCCATTGTCGAGAAGTACTCAACTTCCCCATGACTCGATTTGTGGGCAAGCACCACTTGAGAAATCGGAATCTCTTGTCCAGTTTTATCGAGTACGGCTGTTTCACCGATCCACATCCCCGAGCGGACAGCTTCAGGCAAGGCTTGATTCGCAATGATCTCGATTGCCCAAGCAGGGTGGTGATCAGCAATATTCGTTTCTGTTCGATCGAGATGCAACAGATTGCGCCAAGCCCGGTTCACGTAAAGAATTCGTCCTTCCGGATCAGCGGTGCCAATAAAGTCTGAGGTACTCTCTAAAATGGCGAGTAACCTTGCTTGCTCTGCTTCAACCTTTTTGCGATCGCTAATGTCAATCACAATGCCATCCCAAACGACTTCGCCATCCTCCCGACGCTCGGGTTGAGAAATCGCTTGCACCCACTTCATGGCGCCAGTCGGTGTTATAATGCGCCACTCATGCCGAAATGGTGTGAGATTCTGAGCAGACGCTAGTACAGCTTGAAAAACTCCTTCTTGATCGTCGGGGTGTTCAAACTCTCGCAGGCTATACTTCCCACTCATCAGATCTTCTGCTGCGACCTCATACAGAGTTTGGCAGCCCGAACTTACATAAGGTATCGATGATGTGCCATCAGGCTGAATCCGAATCTGATAGATTAACCCTGGAATATTATCTGCAAGCTTCTGGAAGCGGGTTTCACTGACTTTTAACTGTTCTAAAGACTGTTCTAGCTGTTGTCCGTAGACTTGAGAGGCTTGGTAAAGACGCGCATTCTCTAAAGAAATTGCTGCCTGAGTACAGAGAAAATTGAGCAGGAGCAAGCGATCGCGCGTAAACACGCCACTCGTGGAGCGATTTTCTAGGTAGACCATGCTGATCAAATTTCCCCGATTCAGGATGGGCACGCAGAGGACACTTTTTGGCTGATGTTTGCTCAAATATTCATCAATTACGGGTAACTCTGTGTCGCAATTGTCAATCAGCACCATATCTTGGGTGCGTTTGACATACTGAATCAGTTTAATCGGCAGATGAGCATGATCCGCTAAGGGTTCTGTACGAAGTGCTGTCGCGTCAGCTGTGGCGATCGCTTTTACAATCCAGTCTCCCGCTTGATCGGGTAAGAGTACTGCACAGAGATCGCTGCCTGAGTATTGCAGAATCACTTGCGTCAGTTGATGAAGTAAGTCATCGAGTTGAATAGTTCCTGACAGGCTTTGGGAGGTCTTGAGGATCGCGTTAAAGTCTAACGTGAGATTAACGCTCATCTCAGAAGAATGATTTGAACTAGTAGCGGGATGGATCGAAAGTGGTAAAGCGATTGGTGCAAGAGTTTCGAGCACATTGAAAACTGGACTCACGGGCTGGAGAATTGGATGAAGTAAATCTGGATATCGGGTTTCCAGATCAGCTGTTTTGGCTTTGGCTCCCCAACGGCTATAGCAGTAGTATGCTTGCTGTATATAACTTGCAGCAATTTTGGCTTTGCCCCAGTGGAGGTAAAATTTTGCTGCCAGTTCGTTGGAAAGCGCTTCATCTTGAATAAAACGATTTTCCTTGGCAATGGCGATCGCGCGATCGTAAGCTTCGATCGCATTCGTTTTATCGCCGAGAACTCGACATCGTTCTGCTTCCACCAGTTCCCAACGATGTTGATGGTTCATTGGGGCTAAGGTTGCCCAATGGTGCAATTGGTCTTGATGCTCTTGCACTTTGAGGAGTATTGTTTGACGCTCTTCGTCTGCAACTTCTGAAACTTGAGCCAGTTGAATGAGTGCCTCAAACCAGGAGTAGAGCGGAACCATAAACGTTCCTAATCCGCCATCAAGGTATTGGGCAGTTTGGGCAGAGGTTTCGATAGCCTCCCGATTTTTCTCAAAGAGATAGTAAAGAATCGTTTGGTTAATGTGCCAGATAAACAACGCAGCGCGATGATTCATCGCTTTTAGCTGAGGCAAACATTGGTCGTGGTGAAAAATCTCGCCAGTGAGCCGATAAGGAACTGCGGTCTGTCCTAGTAAATTCAGAACAGTTTGTTGATAGATCTCTTGGTAGGGTAGGCTGAATGTCTGTTTGTATCGCGCAATCGTTTGACGGTAAGCCTCCAAGGTTGGAGCCAAATCGACTAAGTCCTGCCCTGCATGATAGGCGTAATAACAATAAGCTGTTGCATTCAAGCTCAGGGATTCAATGTCTCCAGTTTCCAGCCCACTCTGATAGGCTTCCTGCAAAGGCGGAAGCATGTTAGATAAATGGGTTTTCCAATGTTTGATGTAAGTATGAACTACATACCAGGAACGACTCTTGAAGGGTTTGGCTTGTAGTTGTTCTAGTAAACTTAGCGCTAACTCTCCAAACTCATATCCGTTATCAATATCACCGATCACACAACTCAGAATCAAACCGTAGTCTGCGTAAGTAAAGATAGAAACCGGGCTGTTCCCAAATTGGATGGATAATTCAACTTGCTTGAAAATTAGTAAGGGCATTAAGTTCGGTGCTGCCATGTAAGCCGCAGACACCAATACCGTCAGGATTTCCATCGTAGCTAATCGATGGGAATCAGTCATTGCGGGCAGTTCGAGTAAACGCTGAGGTGCTTGATCTGCCCAAAGCGATCGCGTTACTCCAAAGGCTTGTCCAATGTCTGCTTGGGTGGGTTGGGCTGGAAATTCGATTCCTAATTCTTTTAAGACCTGTAAACCAACGGCGATTGAATCGAGGAATTGCCCTTGGACTTTGGCTCCCATGATTCGGATTTGCTGTACTTTGATGGTATCGAGTAAGGTTCTAGCATGGTGCAACACGATGCCTGCCCACTGTTCCATCTGCTCAAAATCTGTGTTCAGATAGCTGGCTTCAGCAATTTCTTCATGCAGTGCCAACATTAGTGAATAGTGGCTCTCCCACGCGGCTTCTGGCAAGAGTTCAATTCCTATCCTCAGATAAGCGATCGAGGCTCCATAAGCTGTCGAAGTCTTCGCTTTGCGGCCCGCTGCTACGTTTAACTCCGCCAGTTTTTCCCGTTCTGGCAGATGTGTGATCAAGGGAATGCCCACATTAAGATGATTAGCAATTTCAAAGAGGCGGTCTTCCCGTTCCTGCTGAGAAGAATTCTGGAGTAATAATTGCCCCATTTTTAGATGCGTAGACTGCTGCTGACCAGCAGCAATGAGAGAATAAGCAGCTTGCTGTACTCGATCGTGCAAGAATTTATAAATCACAATAACTTCGTTCTCTTGCGTATCTCGATCCTGCGATTGAAAGAACTTGTAGGTTTCATTGATCGGGAGAATCAATCCTTCTTGTAATGCCTTCCATAACTGACTTGCTGTTTCGATCGAGGATTGTTCTGCAACGATTGCCAAGGTTTTCAAATCAAACTGGTTGCCAATGCAAGCGGCAAACTTTAACACAGTCTGCGTCTCCACAGGCAGCTTCTGCAACTGCTGCGCCATGAATTCCACGACATCATCAGTAAGTGTTAACTGCCGCATTGATGCTAAATCACATTGCCAGTAGCCCAAATTAGCCTGGAATGTAATCCATCTCTCTTCATAAAGAGCTTTGAGAAACTGCGTCGTAAAGAAGGGATTGCCTTGGGTTTTTTGATAAATCAGTTGCGTGAGAGGACGTGCTAGGTCATCAGTGCAACTCAAAGTGTCAGCCACTAACAGATTTACCGTCATTTCTCTCAGAGGAGCAAGGGTAATTTTATTGATCGTGGCTTGTGCTTTCTGAATTTCTTCCAAGGTCAGCATTAAGGGATGGGCTGTGAAGACTTCGTTATCGCGATAAGCTCCCAGAATCAGTAAATAGCCAGAACTCGCTTGGCTCATTAACAACTTCACAAAATTCAGTGAAGCAGAATCTGCCCACTGCAAGTCATCCAGAAACATAACCAGAGGATGCTCTGAGGTGCTAAACACCTGAATAAATTTCTGAAACAGAAGATTAAAACGATTCTGAGCCGCAGTTCCAGAAAGTTCTGGCGCAGGAGGTTGCACACCAAGAATGCGTTCGAGTTCCGGAATCACTTCAATAATGACTTGAGCATTCTCGCCTAAAGCTTTAAGAATCCGGGATTTCCAGGTGTGCAGTTGCTCATCTGATTCTGAGAGCAGTTGTGCCATCAAGTCGCGGAAAGCTTGAACAAAGGCAGAGAAGGGAATGTTGCGATTGAATTGGTCAAATTTGCCTTTGATGAAGTAGCCGCGTTGTCGCACAATCGGCTTATGCACTTCGTTGATGACCGCAGTTTTGCCAATTCCGGAGAATCCCGCGACTAGCATTAATTCGGTCTGTCCCTGCGCAACACGATCGAAGGCATCGAGCAAGTCTTGCACTTCCGCTTCTCGTCCATAGAGCTTTTCGGGAATGGTGAAGCGATCGCTGAGATCGCGAGTGCCAATCTCGAAAGGTATCACTGTGCCGATTTCTTTCAGTTGATGTAGGCAAGTTTCCAAGTCATACTTCAGACCCAAGGCGCTTTGGTAGCGGTCTTCCGCATTTTTTGCCATGAGCTTCAGCACGATTTCCGACACGGTGATCGGGATCTCTGGATTGAGTTCATGGGGTGCACTCGGGACTTTAGCGAGATGACTGTAGACGAGTTCCATCGGCTCATCGGACTGAAAGGGGAGTTGTCCGGTCAACAGTTCGTACAAGGTGGCTCCAAAAGTATAGAAGTCACTGCGGTAATCAATGCCCCGATTCATTCGCCCGGTTTGCTCTGGAGACAGGTAAGCGAGCGTTCCTTCTAAACTGTTCGGATTCTGGATTTCTTGGGTTTCCCGAGGAAGGAGTGACGCGATGCTGAAATCGATCAACTTCACTTGTTTCGAGGTAGGCTGAATCAGAATATTTGCAGGCTTGAGGTCTTTATAAATGACCCGCTGCTGGTGCAAATCGTGCAGAATCTCGGTCAGCTGTAGCGCGATCGTCAAGACCTCACACACGGATAGCGTAACCTGACGGGTATAGTCCTGAAGGGACAGCCCGCCAATGTCTTCCATGACTAAAACATAGCTGTTGCCATAGGCTTCAAGGCTATAGGGACGAATCACCCCTGGCAAGTTGAGTGCTTTGGCGATCGTGTATTGATTGCGAAAATGCAACAGATCGTCGAAGGTGGGATACTCCTGCTGTAGGAATTTCAGGACGACAGGACGCTGGCTAGACTCTTCCACCGCGCGATAAACCCGAGTGCGTGATCCAGCATACAACTGCTCCACGATCTCGTAGCCAGAAAGGCTTGGAAAAGGCGTTGGATGGGTAGGAGTTGCTGGTGCCATAGGAAGGATGCGGCTCAAAAATCTAGGTTTTTTCTAGATTTCCCCTGACCTTTGGCGCGAGCAACAGGCATAATCTATGGGTTGGGCTGAAGATCACCTTAGTAATTGAGCTATGTCTAGTTTCTGAAAGGCGGCATCGACTCGGGAATGACGACTCCACCTTATTTTTAAGACTGTAAGAGAACTTTGAAGAAAACGGTCATCTCTATTGTTCAGTCTATCAATGAAAGAAATGGACAAAGTTCAGACATCTGAGCTTTGTCCAGCATTGGTGTGACAATGAGCAAGCTGAGCGATTAATTTCGAGGAGGAACTTGAATCCGAGCCGTACCAATTGGGATTTCTGCATTGAGTCCAACTTGTTTAGCCGTGACACTATAGAGTAAAATTTCGCCTTCTTCCATGGTGATATCGGTATCAGAGAAATTAATCTCGATTGTTTTTCCTGAAATTACGGGCTGATTGAACACGACTGCTACTCTTCTATCAACTCTCTCAATTTTTGCAGGAATCATTTTACCTGTTTCATCAGCCACAGTGATGCTCCGAAACTTCGCCATTTGAGGAGGAACGAGAACCATCACATCTTGTAATGACATTCCCAAAACCATCACACGGATCAGATGATTTTCACCTCGAATTTCGGAACTACTGATAAAAGGGGAATTGAAGCTGAAAAACATCTGATTGTTCTGGGATCTCAGCAGAGGAGCGGTAGCAGTAGCAGGAAGAAATGTTGCTCCTGAAAGTGCGATCGAGGATAGACCAACTAAGACAAAGCGTTTCATAAGGATTGTCCTGGATAAAAAGTGGTTGGATACGATTGAGTTCAGTCGAGTGTTGAATTGCCTAACTAGATAATGCTGTATGAAGCTCTAGAAAACCTGAGAGCGAGATTAAGGTTAGCTGAGAGATAGAGCTTGTAGGAAGGTTACTACGAGCATGAGGAAACTATGTTGTGCTTAAAAGATGAGGACTCACAGTTTAGGGTTTCTCAGCGTGTATAAAGTCATCTCTCATCAACCGTTAAAGCAAGTAGTGGATACTAGGCAAATTGCAGTCGTATATCCCGGTTGACCTAGGGATTAGAAGATTACCGTTTCTCTTAAAGATATGAACTTCTCAAATTTTGACCAACTTCCTACCGCCTTACAGACCGTCGTCACTCAGCAAACCTTGACGATAGGTCAGGCGCTCTTTCATAAAGGTGAACCTGCTGACACAGTATTTGTGATTCAGTTTGGACGGATTCGGTTACTGCATTACACCGAAAGTGGGCAGATTGTAAATCACTACCAAGTCAATCCCGGTGAACTTTGTGCAGAGTTGGTACTATTCATTGAGACTTATGCTTGCACTGCGATCGCGGAAGAACTCACTCAGGTTTTAGTTTTTCCGAAACAAGCCTTTCTGAAAGCACTGCAACAAGATTCGGATCTTGCGATCGCGTTTATGGCACAAATGGCGTATCGATTGCACTTGACGAAAACAATGCTAGAAGTCCGTGGAATTCGGTCAGCACGAGAACGGGTCTTGCATTATTTACGGTTTGTGATGCCGACGGATCAAAACTCTGTCCTCTTAAAGCAGCCTTTGAAGAGCATTGCCTATGATTTGGGGATCAGTCCGGAAGTATTATCGCGTACTCTGACTCAATTAGAGATCGAAGAGGGTATTTTACGGGAAAAACGTCGAATTACACTCCTCGAATAAGCTGTAATCAACTTAAAATAATCTAAAGAACTCGTGTAACTACTCAGGCTGAAGCACCGTTGGCATTGTCGGGTTGCCCAAGAAAACTTGCTTGAGTGCTTCGAGGACATTCACCCCTTGCTTTTTGAGCGTGGAGATATAGCCGCGAATCCGCCCAAACAT
>NZ_JAFLCJ010000035.1:0-45012 GCF_017302695.1 Leptolyngbya sp. UWPOB_LEPTO1
TGGCAAAAGATGCCCGCGAATCGACTGACGCATTTTCCAAGCAGGGACAAGGCGATGCCTTGATCAACTATGAGAATGAAGTGATTCTGGCACAGCAAAAGGGGGAAAAGCTGGAATATGTCGTGCCGGATCCAAATGTGTCGATCGATATTCCGATTTCGGTGATTGATAAGAACGTGGATAAGCATGGCACGCGGGAAGTTGCAGAGGCATTTGTGCAGTATTTGTACACCCCGGAAGCACAAGCTGAATTCGTCAAGTTAGGCTTCCGACCGTTGGATGGTGCCCCGGTGAAGACGAAAGAAAATACGGACAAGTACCCGGCGGTGAAGACCTTGGGCACGATTCAGGAGTATGGCGGGTGGAGCCAAGCACAGAAGAAGTTCTTTGACGATGGAGCGGTCTTCGACCAAGTCCAAGCTTCGATCAAACGTTAGGCATAAATAGAGCCGCAGCAAGAACATTCAATCTCTGCGGCTCTAACTTTCTGGTTTTATTTGGAGTACTGTATGGCTTCTTCTGCTCAAGTGCCCTCTCGAAAAGGACCGATTTGGAAAGCGTGGGGACGATCGATCGTTCAGATGCCGTGGACATGGCGGATCATGCTGTCATATTTGACCGTGATGCTTTTCATTCCGGTTGTAGCAATGCTATTAAAATCTGCAACAGTCGGTCCTGCGGAGTTTTGGCGGATTGCGACGAGTCCAATTGCGCTTTCTACTTATGACATTACTTTTACGACTTCATTAGTTGCTGCATTGATTAATGGATTCTTTGGAACCCTGATCGCTTGGATCTTAGTGCGATATGACTTTCCACTGAAGCGGTTAGTCGATGCTTCCGTTGACTTACCTTTCGCTTTACCGACCGCAGTTGCAGGTCTAACCTTAGCAACGGTCTATAGCGAAAATGGCTGGCTTGGTTCATTACTTGCCCCATTTGGAATCAAGGTTGCCTTTACTCGGGTTGGCGTTGGGATCGCGATGCTCTTTATCTCATTACCATTTGTAATTCGCACAGTGCAGCCCGTTCTCTCAGAAATAGAAAAAGAAGTCGAAGAGGCAGCTTGGAGTTTAGGAGCTTCACCTTGGCAGACTTTTCAACGAGTTGTTCTGCCGCCCTTGTTTCCAGCAATTTTAACTGGAGTTGCGCTAGGGTTCTCACGCGCTGTAGGTGAATATGGCTCAACTGTCATCATTTCATCGAACACTCCTTTTCGCGATTTGATTGCACCGATCCTGATTTTCCAGCGTTTAGAACAATATGACTACGCTGGAGCAACAGTGATCGGCATGGTTCTATTGATGATTTCGCTCTTGATCTTGCTTGCACTCAACGTCTTGCAAAATTGGGGAAGACGCTACGACACAGGATCTAGCAGAATGCCTGGGCATTAGTTAGGAGATTAAAACAATGACGACGATCGCGGATGCTCCACGTTCAGCTCAAACAAGAAAAACAACGCAACAAAAAAGTTGGGTTCCAATTCTACTCATTGGTATCGGTATTGCCTACCTGGGGCTAATCCTATACATTCCTGCCATCAATGTTTTTTACCAGGCGTTTAAGGGAGGTGTTGCACCATTTCTCTCGAACTTGACACAGCCGAATTTTATTCACGCGATTAAGTTAACTGTGATGCTAGCCGCGATCGCAGTTCCGCTCAATACAGTTTTTGGACTCTGTACTGCTTGGGCACTGGCTCGCAAACAGTTCCGAGGACGCACCTTGTTACTGAGCATCATTGACCTACCGTTTGCAATTTCTCCCGTTGTCGCAGGTTTGATGATCGTCTTGCTGTATGGGCGACTCGGTTGGTTCGGAACATGGTTACAAGCCAACGATATTCGGATTGTGTTTGCTTT
Source organism: Leptolyngbya sp. UWPOB_LEPTO1 (assembly GCF_017302695.1). Taxonomy (NCBI): domain Bacteria; kingdom Bacillati; phylum Cyanobacteriota; class Cyanophyceae; order Leptolyngbyales; family Leptolyngbyaceae; genus Leptolyngbya; species Leptolyngbya sp. UWPOB_LEPTO1. Next base: position 1,866 of record NZ_JAFLCJ010000035.1, read on the forward strand.
TCCGGGAATGCTACTTGCAACGATGTTTGTGAGTATGCCTTTTGTGGCAAGAGAAGTGATCCCAGTTCTAGAAGAAGCGGGAGCCGATCAAGAAGAAGCGGCAAAAACCTTGGGTGCAAATGGTTGGCAGACATTCTGGCGGGTCACACTGCCGAGTATTCGGTGGGGATTGCTCTATGGAATTATCCTGACCAATGCTAGAGCAATGGGCGAATTTGGAGCGGTCTCGGTTGTGTCAGGTAACTTAGCTGGAAAAACGCAAAGTTTACCGTTGTTTGTAGAAGAAGCCTACAAACAATATGAAACAGAATCAGCTTACTCAGCAGCCGTATTGCTAGCCTTGCTTGCGGTCGTTACTTTGGTACTGAAAGAGATCATGGAACGAAAGACGCGCATCAAAGAAGTGGAATAGCAGTGATGGCACAGAGCAGACAAGTTTTTCCTAACCCTGAAAATATGTGTTCAACGTTACAAAGAAAACCCGAACCTGACTAATATACTGTTATTCTATGGATAAACCGTAGAATGCAGGGAAAACTTCTCTGGAGGATTGAGGCACCGTGGGTATTGAAGTACAAAACGTTTCCAAGCACTATGGCTCGTTTCATGCGGTTGATCAAGTCAACTTAAGCATCAAAACTGGCTCTCTCGTTGCATTATTAGGACCTTCTGGGTCAGGTAAATCAACGCTCTTGCGCATGATAGCAGGATTAGAAACCCCAGATGAAGGACGGATTGCATTAATTGGTCGCGATGCGACATATCAATCAGTCCAGGATCGCAATATTGGCTTTGTGTTTCAGCACTATGCACTGTTCAAGCATTTGACGATTCGAGAAAATATTGCATTTGCATTGGATATTCGCAAGAAGCCCAAAGCAAAAATTAAGGAGCGCGTAGAAGAACTCCTAGAGCTAGTTCAGCTACAAGGATTTGGCGATCGCTATCCGTCTCAACTCTCTGGCGGACAACGCCAACGGGTTGCACTCGCAAGAGCTTTAGCCGTACAACCGCAAGTATTGCTACTCGATGAACCTTTTGGAGCGCTCGATGCCAAAGTCAGAAAAGAACTGCGAGCTTGGCTCCGACGGTTACACAAGGACGTGAATGTTACCACAGTATTTGTCACTCACGATCAAGAAGAAGCAATGGAAGTTGCAGATGAAATCGTGGTGATGAATCGCGGTCGAATTGAGCAAGTCGGAACTGCAACGGATATCTATGATCATCCTGCTTCTGCGTTTGTCATGAGCTTTATTGGTCCAGTCAATGTGGTTCCTGCTCGTGCAGGCATTTTACCCAACGACGGCAACAAGATTTTAGATTCCGATCGCGTGTTCTTGCGTCCGCATGACATTGATATCGAGCTAATCCCGTCCTCAGAATCAGTTTCAGCCCAGGTCGATCGCGTGATCCACTTAGGTTGGGAAATTGTCGTTGAAATCCGACTTGAATCTGGGGAATTAGTGACTGCGAATCTGAGCCGCGATCGTTTTAATCAACTCAGCCTAGAGCCGCAACAACGCATCTACATTAAGCCGAAAGTTGTGAAGACATTTCCAGCCTACGCACTGAGCTAGCTTGAGCAAAGACGAATCCAACTGCCTTTCTCTCTTGCGATGGTGCCCCAGGAAGCAGAGAGAAAGACTGCTCTACTTTTAGGACTAACAGTTTTACGATACAAAACGAGTCAATCTACCGAGTGTTTGAATGCAATCAGATCTCTCTAGCTATACTCCTATAGAACTGACTTCTAGGATTGAGTATGCATTGCTGACACTCTTAGAACTTGTGGGTCATGCAAATCGAAGTTATGCGCCGCTCACGATTACAGAAATTGCTTCAAAACATTCTATTCCTGAGCGCTATTTAGAACAGATTATGACGATTCTCCGGCGTGGGGGACTCGTCCGCAGCTATCGAGGGTCTAGAGGTGGCTATGTTCTTGCACGCGATGCAAAAGAAATTACTTTATTTGAAATCGTTGCGTTCGTGGATGGAGAGCGCAAACCCAGAGAATTAGAGGTTACGCCAAATTTAGAGCGGCAAATTGTTTATAACGTTTGGCAGAGCCTCAATACACTCTCTCAAAAATTTCTCACGGGCATTACGCTAGAAGATCTCTACCGAGAGTGGGATGAGAACCAGCGTGGCAATCCGATGTACTACATTTAGCTATCAAAGACATAGAATAGGATTTTGTTCTCAGGATGCACACCGTTCTGCTGAGACAAAATCTTCTGCTGCAAAAGCAATGTTTCGATTTTCTAAATTTTGAGAGCTAGCTTCAATCGCTGCACCTCGTTTGCATGAGAATACCGAGGGGTATTTCTTTCATGCTCATATTTTGTACAAAACTAAATTTTTCGTCCTTGTGACAATGTTCTGTTAAAATACGGTAAGTCTATCAAGATTTAGGTAATAGGGAGCAGGATACTGTGAGTCAAGCCGGATTTCAAAGAATCACCTGGAAAAGAATTCGAGGAGGTCTACTTTTTGCACTGGGTTGGTTACTGTCGCCGCTGTGCTGGTGGAACGATTTGATTTTTAATCTGCCCGTCGCATATGGATTTGGATATGTATTGAGTAAGCTTTCTTCAGATTGGTTCTTGGGCGGCACGATCGCGGGTTATTGGCTCTCGAATCTCGTCGGAATTTTGCTGATGCAAGTGGGTGCGATCGAAGTTTTTCAAAATCAAGACCGTAATCTAAAGAAAGACCTGTTGTGGGGTGTAGTTTCTTCGACTGCATTTACCGTTCTTGCGATCGCGCTGATTCAATTTCAGATTCTTGAGATTCCGACTTCGCTTTTAGAAGGTTCCTTTGATCTTGCTTCTTTACTACCAAGAGTCAAAGGAGAATAACCGAGATGAATTATTTATTACTCTCTTGCTTTAGCTTCGGGGTTGGCATTGTTGTGGGACTGACTGGAATCGGTGGCGCTTCACTGATTACCCCAATGCTGATTTTTGTGTTTCAAGTCCCTGCTTCTGTTGCGGTCAGTTCGGATGTTGTCGCTGCAACATTGATGAAAGTCATCGGCGGTGTCAAACATTGGCGACAGAAAACATTAGATCTAGGTGCCGTTCGCTGGTTAGCATTCGGAAGTGTGCCTGGCTCGCTCTTAGGAGTTGCAACATTGCACTGGTTGCGGCAATTTGGCGAAGTAAATTTAGATTCGATACTCTTGCATCTGATTGGCTATGCGATTTTGCTCGTGACAGCAACCGCATTAGTTCAACTTTTACTCATGACCTTTGCACCAGCGTGGGAACTGCCCACTTTGCCCAAGTTAGATTTAGAGACGCAGACAGGTCGAATGAGCGCGATCTCACTGGGCGCAATTCTCGGCTACATTGTCGGGATGACGAGCGTTTCATCGGGTTCGATGTTCGCACTCGTGCTGATTGCATTCTTTCAGCTAGATGCCCAAAAATTAGTCGGAACGGATCTGGCTCAAGCAGCAATTTTATTGACATTTACTTCGATCGGACATCTGACTCTAGGAACTGTAGATTGGCACTTAGTCTTGCCGATTTGGATCGGATCAGTTCCAGGTGTGATCGTGGGTGCAAAACTCTGCAAATTGACACCCCAACGCCCGCTTAGATTTGTGATTTATCTGATGCTCGTCATGGTGAGTTGGAAGCTGGCGCATTCCGCTTAAAAGTACGCACCCACAAAGCTATAAATCAAGCCAGATAAAACTAAAAACGTAATTGCAGCATACGTATAATCTCTCCATCTGAGAAATGTCACCAGAGAAAGCAAGACTCGAAGAATGGGAGTTGCAATTAAGACGAGTAATCCGAGTTGAATGATGCCGCGACGATGCCCTTCAAGCAGTGCTTGAACGACACCACTCGGAGAGCGATAGATCGCAGGTTCACCCTGAAAAACCCGATAATCAACAGGTTCAGCATGATGATGAATCAAATACAAAATTCCACCAACTAATACAATCAAGCTAGAGAGTTGCACACCATAGCGCAGTAGATTGCTGATCCAAAGTTCTAGTTTTGCTTCTTGCGATCGATCCAGCGTTTCATCGCTTGAGGAATTCGATCGAGCTATCAGATCCTTGTACATCTACATCCCTCCAGCCAAACTGTTGTACACCATCTTAAATGCCATTGCCATCAAAACTAGGCTAAAGAGAATTCTTAATAATCGAGTTTTAGCACCAACTAAAACTTTCGCACCGAGCAATGCACCAGGAAATACTCCTAGCATCACAGGCATGGATAGACCCGGATCAATATACCCTCGCGCCAGATAGACACCTGCCGAAGCAGCAGCCGTCACGCCGATCATAAAGTTACTGGTCGTCGTCGAAACTTTGAACGGGAGCCGCATCGCTTGATCCATTGCAAGCACCTTGAATCCACCCGATCCAATTCCTAACAATCCAGACAAAACGCCTGCAACCATCATCACGCTGAACCCAACCGGAACCGACTGCGCTTCATAGCTCATCTCACCTTGAGGAGTTGGACAAGTTCCATTTAATTTCAGTTGTACAGCTAACGGATCAGAGTCTTGATGTTCAAAAAAATCAGGTCGCGGCTGTTGAGCTAAGTAAGCAGAATAAAGTAAGGTTGCCGCTAAGACGACAGTTAACGCCTTAACTGAAATAAAGGCTCCAATCAAAGCACCCACTAACGCCCCAATCACCGTTGCGACCTCTAGAAACATGCCTAAGCGCAAGTTCGTAAGCCCCTGCTTAATGTAAGTTGAAGCAGCCGCAGAAGAAGTCGCGATCACAGAGACAAGAGAAGCCCCGATCGCATAGCGAATATCAACCCCAAACACTGACGTTAAAAGCGGGACAAGCACAACCCCACCGCCCAATCCTGTTAGTGCTCCCAGGAATCCAGCAGTGAATGAACCCAACCAAACTAGTAATGAAAATTCTAGGATATTCAAGTTGTGTCATCCTTTTAGGTTTGTAATTCTTCCGGCATCAGCGAGGTTTCTTCTGAAGGGGGTTCCAAGTTTTCAGGCTTCAGGTGCGGTCGAATGATTAAGTTTACTCCAATCACCCAAGCCAGCGACACCATCCAGCCTGCCAAAATATCGCTTGGAAAGTGAACCCCTAGATAAAGGCGAGTCCACCCGATCGCCACAACAAACCCGCTTCCAAGGGTTGCAATCAGCCAGCACCACCGAGTCCCCCAAGTGAGAATGACTAAGGCGGCAATAAAACTCATGCTCGACATCGCATGCCCACTCGGAAAAGAAAAACCAGCATGAGCAGCAGCCTCCCACAGAGCAGGGCGATCTCGATGAAAGAGCGCTTTCGCAATCAGGTTAATCACTCCAGTCCCACCAACTGCAAGTAATAGATAAGTCAGCGATCGCCATCTTTTCCGATAGAGCATGATCACTGCAATTGCGATCGTCGCTGGAACGACTCCTTTCTTAACACCGAGCGGTGTAATCGTTTTCGCAAAAGTATCTAACCCTGGCTGTGCGGTTTGATGAATACTCAGTAAGATGAAACGATCCCAAACAAAACCACCGTTTTGCCAAACGATGATTGCAAGTTGCTCAAAAATCAACAGCGGCAACCCGACTCCGACAAACAATAATAGTAAGGTTTGCCAGTGAACGATGAGAAGCTTTTGAAATAGCTTCAAAAAAGATTGAAAACGATTCTCTAGATTGAACATTGACCCAATTGCTACTCAATCAAAACAGAATTCAGCCAGTCTAACGGCACCGTGAAGACATAGTAGATCACCCCAAGCCCCAAGAGTGCGACGGTCAAACTAGACAGAATCACCCATCGATCCGGAGGTTCATAGGTGTCCTCCTCAATATCGTTCCGAACTGCAAAATAATGCTGAGTTGAGAGCAATACTGCTAGCAGCCCAACAATAGAAAAAGCCAGCCCTAGCTGCCAGCCTGCACCCGGAGGTTGAGGTGCGATCGGTGGACGGAGAACTCGCAGACGAACAATCAGCACACCAAACCCCATCAAAGCAACCCCGCTCCGCATCCAAGCGAGATACGTCCGCTCATTCGCTAGATGATCTCGGATACGATTGGGATTGAGTTTCTTGGGTGGAGATTGAGTTTCTACTTCGATCGTCATGGATTCACTCCTCGAATTCCCGTCTTTGGGTACTAATCTTCAATTGGAGCATTCGGAAGGCTTGCCTGTATTGTTGCTACAGTTAAATCTGGAATCGGTAAGACACCATCACTCGATTTCGCAAATTTTGAAGGAGCAAGATTAAATTCTAGCTCTCCTTGAGCATTTACCATTGCGTTGAGTCGCGTTCCACTCACAAATTGAGCAACAGTCGGTTCAGTCACTTCTGATAGTCCAGCTAACTTTGTTCCTGTTGGTAAATACACACCATCACAACTCCATTCATCCTCTGTCATTTCGCCATTGGCTAGATAGTAGAGCGCGCTCGGTGATTGTGGAGTTTTCTTTGCTTTATGGGCGAAAACTGCGATCGTACTTCCTGTCGAGTTGCGACACTGGGAATAGTGCGATGCCGTCTCTAGAATGTACTTTTGAAGATTTAATGCTCCTAGCTTTTGCTCAATTTCAACCGGCGTTAAATCAGATTCTTCGGGAGATGCTTTAGCTTGGATAAGATTTGCGATCGCTTGCGTCACTTCAGCATACTCTGGCGTACCTGTGAGCTTTGGCAGATCAGCCCAGGCAGGTGAAACTCCAACCAAATTAAGCAATAGCACAAGTGTCACTACGATAATTCTAAAACCGTTCATGGTCGTTTTCCTCATCTCAATTTTCGTCAGCTTTTACGGAGGGATAGAGCGCTGGAATTTTTTCTAGTAAAGCTTTAGAGGATGTAGCTTTCGCCAGCCGCAGCAGATGAATTAATCCCATGCAGCTGATGACTAACGCTAACACTGCAAGTCCTCGGTCTTCAAGGGTATGACTATCAATCAGAATTAACACCCCTAGTCCGAGCAGCACAAAAGGTACAAGTTGATTTCCGTAGCGAGTTAGAGTTTGAGCGACTCCCGGCAAGCAGGTTAAACAATATGCAGCATAGCACCAGACTCCTACCATTGAGAAAAACACAGCGAGAATTGCTAGCAAGCTTTCCCAGGTCGCACTCGCAAACAAAGGAACATAGATTCCGATATTGTCCCCGCCATTAGCGAAAGTGACAGCTGCGACGCTATAAGTTTGAGGAGAAAGAAAATTATTAAACCAAGAAGTCTCAGACTGTTCAGAGAGTTCTTCTTCGGTTTCTTCTTCAACAGAATTGAGCAACCGATTCACACCGATCGCAATCGGAACTAACCCCAACAATCCGATCCAAGGTCGCGGAAACAATACCGTTCCGAAAAAACTGGGTAAGCTCGCAAATACGAGAGCAGCAAATCCTAGATACTGCCCACTGACAATATGCCTTCGTCGAAATATTCCATTGACCTGAGAGAAGAACAATATCAGAATCAAAATGTCGTCTAAATTTGTCGCAGTAAAGGCAGCTAGACCTTTTGGAATTGCAGTGATAAAGTCATTCATCATTTAATTTCGCTCTGTTGAATTAGCATGATTGGAATGGATCGCATGAATCGATCGCTCCATGTATTTGACTAGATGTGGAGTCCGAACCCGTTGCACCACAAACCATCCAAAGCCGACAGCAAGATACAAGGCAAATAGATAAGGGAAGACATTCGCAGGTGCTTCTGGAGCCGGAAAAAGCGTGCTACCCGGAACTCCGATCGTGCCGACAACCGGCAGCATCATGAAGCCAACCCCCAGCACCGAGAAGACCACATCTTGAAACCGAAGCTGCTGTAATCGATGCAGATAGATTGGAGCCGCGATCGACACCAAGATATAGACCAACAAGAATCCGTAAGTACAAATCGTGCCCAGATAACCCATACTTTCAAATGTCTTGAGTCCGAACAGATTCATAGATGCGGGAACTAGAAATGTGACCAAAGCACACAGCGCAACAGCAGTATGCGGAGTCAAATTCTCTTCGTGCGCTTCACCTAAGGCATCATGAAATACACCGTGTCGCGCCATGAGAAACATCACTCTTGCCGCCGGATTAATCGCAGCGAGAATGCAAGCAAAAAAGCTCAACCATGCTCCTAGACTAATGAAGCTCCCCAAAAAACCGACTCCTGCTTGCTCTGCTAGGAAACTCAAGGGTTCCTCACTCTGAGCCAAATTTGCAGAGCTTCCATTGAAACCCAAAACTTCAATGTATGCCATGACGATGAAGAAGATTCCAGTTTGCACAGTGCTCCGCATCACTGCTTTTGGGATATTCTTAAGCGGCTTCTGAGCTTCATCGCCCAGGGAGGTTGCGCTTTCAAATCCTGAAAAGCCAAATACAACGAGGACAATCCCCATCGAAATTCCGCCCGGAGTAGCATCTTTGAGCGTCAGTTGATGCCAATCGATCGCGAATCCTTGATGACTCCAAATCAACACGCCTAGCAGTGCAATTAAGCCAATCGAAATTCCTTCTAACCAAAGCAATGCTTTTGCTGAAAGTTGAACGTCTTTATGCGCAGCATACCAAGCGATCGCTGTACCCACGGCAAACAATGTCAACACATGAGTTTGAATCCCTAGATGTGCGAACAAGACTTGTCCAAAATTCGCAAAGCCGCAGAGAACAGCCATCCCCGTGAAAAGATACGCCAGAATTAACCCCAAACCACAAAGCACACCTGCCGATGTCCCTAAGCCAGTCGCAATGTAGGTATAGAGCGATCCCGGAGAAGCAGATCGTCGAGCAAACTGATTGATATTGATACTGACAAAGACTAAGCCAACCAAACCCAGTAGAAAGCTTAACCATGTTCCATTTCCAGCCACCGCATAGATCAAAGCCAGATTTGCTGCAGGCGTAGTTGTAGGAGCAATGACTGCGATCGATTGAGCTAAAACCTCGCTATAAGAAAGACATTCTCGTTTCAAGCCATGCAAACTTGGACTAATTGGAACCTCAGCTGTCATGTAAAAACTCCTCTTTTAGCGCTTGAAATTGAGTGTTGTATTTCAAGCTTCTCAGTCTTTCTAGCCAGAAATTATTTCACACAAACTGTATTCACTGTATTCGCGCTCTGTCTATGGAAGCAAATATTCTTATTTCTTAAAACGATAACTTCAAGTGATTAGAAATAATTGTTTTGAAATTAACAAATTGAAAGATTCTAAAAGAATCAGATCTAGAATCCTTACGGGAAAACATTTTCAGCCATTAATTTCATTAATCGTCCCTTTAACTTTTCTCATAATCCCATCGTTTTACGAGGATTTTTTAGCGACATTTTCTGTTGAAAAATCGTCAATTTTCCTGCGAGTTTTGCTCCAATTCCGATCAGATTATGGGAATTTTTGATTAAAAATATACTGAACATTACTGATCTTCCATTAATAGAAATCTTAACTATCTCTAAAAGACAGATTCTTTGGCTTTTCAATACTATAGTTGAGATTAGAATTGCACGATTCTGCTCAATCAGGAAATGGTGCAGACTAATCACATCGAATACAATTCAGCCAGCTTTACAGAGTCCAATCGTCTCGATTTGCAGCAGAGTACAAGTCATTTCCTCATTTTAATTATTTGAATTTATCGATTTGACAAGGAATACTATTTGTCTCTATCGAACAGAGCAAATATTCTGTAGTCATTACAAAAGCTTTTCGCCTCGGATTTTGGTAGACACGAAGCTTCTTTGACAAAAGAGTGTTGGAAACCGAGAGCTTGAACAATGAGGATCAATCATGAACTGGCTAGAAGGAACGTTAATGACCGGAACAGCAGTGGCATTTGCAACAACGTTTGACGACAACTTGTATTTAACGATCTTTTTCGGCAAAGTGAATCGGACTTTCTGCCCTCGTCATGTGGTCATCGGTGAGTATCTAGGATTTACAGCACTAATCGGAGTGAGCCTCGTTGGTTTTTTGGGAGGGTTAGTCATCTCTGAGCAATTGCTTGGACTACTCGGCTTTTTGCCGATCGCAATCGGAGCGAGTCAACTGCTCAAGCACGAAGAAGATGACGACGTAGTTCACACTGTCTCTAGCAGTCTCAAAACACCTCAAGCAAGACGAACACCACAAAAATCTTTCTGGGCAACGCTGAAAGACCCGCAAACCTATCGAGTGTCTGCGGTGACGATCGCAAACGGCGGTAACAATATTGGCATCTATGTTCCGCTATTCGCGACGAGTACGCTGCCTAGATTAAGCGTGATTGTGAGTATCTGTTACGCAACGATTGGACTCTGGTGTTTCCTTTCTTACCATCTGACGCGCCAACCTGCGATCGCGTTTGTGATTGCTCGGTATGCTCGAAAAGTTTTCCCCTTTGTCTTGATGTGGATCGGGCTACGGATCGTGATGGATAACGGCTCTTACCAATTGTTATTTCCTTAGTCATTCAGGAGAACGTCATGAAATTTCTCAGACTCGTATTGGTTGGCTTGATAGTATTGATGAACTTTGCGATCGCCCCTCCTTCTTGGGCTGGCAAAGATTTCACGAAAGGTGCTGACTATACTGAAGTCACCCAAGAAATGACTCAACTGCTACAAGCACAAAATACTCCCGAACAACTCGGCTACACTCAAGAAGCTTTGCAGCAAAGATTAGCAGCTCTGCAAATTCAGCAGCAAATTATCCGAACAGCATCGAAGCGGGCACAATGTCGAAATGCTACCAATCATAAGCTAGCAGTCTATGCCAATCTTCCCAAGAAAACCCCGACTTCGATTTACTTCTTAGAACCTGGCAAAATCACTGACGATGATTGGGATTGCGATGGTGTCTATTTACCAACGGGTACAATCGTTGCAACAAATCCGACTGAACCAAGCCAACCTCTAACCACACCGATTGCCTTCAAGATTGTAGATGGCACTCAGTTAGTCACTAGCACGAATTTTCAAACGGGTGCGATCGAATTTAATGTTCTTCCTGCAAAACAATTCCATGCAGGTGAAGTAGCATGGGCAATTCCAAACTGGACACAGGCGCAGATTGATGCCAATCCCGCGAGTCAAGAAATCTTAGATTAAGCAGCGAGTTTTTTGATTTGACGGCGATCGTTCATCTTATAACGATCGCTGTTTTTGCTTTTTTTCAATCAAATCTAGTGATTGATTTAATAGCTAAGAATATTTGCTGTTATCAATGATGTACCCTAGATTGAAGGAGTATCTTAGAGAACATTAAGCCTAGCTCTACAGAGCAGTTCTACCCATGCCCCGCCCTCGCATCCAGATTGCTCCTCATCTCACTTATGCAGAGATAATACACTGCCTGGAAACTTGCCAAGATTCAAAAGCTAAGAATTATTGGACTGCGATTCAACTCTTGAGCCATCCTACTGAACCGATGACTGTAGAACAAGTCGCTGCAATGCTCGGATATTCGACAGACTGGGTGCGGAAACTTGCAGGTCGATACAATCGATTAGGCTCGATCTCACTCTCAGAAAAGCGTCGCAATCTCAGAAAAAGATCCTCAACCACTTTTTAGCAGAAGCGCTCGTCTTGCATCACTTAGAATTATCATTTCCACAAATAAGAGCATTTGATTCTATAAAATCCCTTCACTATAGTGAAGACATGCCAGCTAAAGCACAGCACAACAGTCTGTGAGCCTTGATTTCTGTGCTTTGGTTACAATCTTTTCATCAATAGGATCAACAGTATGAAGCTCTTCAAAATTGCGCTGTTCGTAGCTATCTTACTCGTGAACTTTGCGATCGCATCTCCGTCTTGGGCAGATCGACCAAAAGCAACTAAAAACGCAGACTACATTGAAGTCACAAAAACGCTTGATCGTCTCTTGCAAGAGCAAGAATCCGACGGCGCAACGCCAGCACTCAAGCAACAAATTGATGAATTAAAAATTCAGAAAGCTGCGATCGCATCAGGAATTACATGGGGACAGTGCAGCAACGAAACTGGAAGCACCCTCGCAATCTACGGTTCTGCACCCGGCGAATCATCAAAGTCTGCGGACACCCTCTACTTTCTTGCAGATGGACAAACCACACCTGACGGATGGGATTGCAGTGGCATTTACTTACCGAGCGGAACCAAGTCAGCAGAAAGTGACTCGACCAAGCCTTCAGTGTTCAAAATTATGGATGGGACTCGACTCGTTGCAAAACGCAACTCTGAGACTGGAGAAATCGTGTTCAATGTTCCACCTATAGCAGATACGCCAGCCGAAAAAATGTCAATTCCGAACATCTCTCAAGCGTTCATCGATTCTCGAATTCCGAGTTCATTGTCTGCTGAACCGCTCGATGACTGATTTCGCTTTGACGTGGGGTAGTTTTCGGAGTAGTTTTCGGGGTAGTTTTCAGAGCTTTCACTAAACTGCCCTTGAATCCGAACTCTCGCCACAAATTAGCTTACAATCAGAGACTTAACACTTTACCGCTATCGAAGTATGAACGATCTATTAACTGTGGCAAATTCGCACACTCTGGTAGTGATTGCGGCGATCGTTGTCTCGTTTTTGCTGCTGAAACTCGTTTTTAGGATTTTGAATAGCGGAGCAGGATTAATTTTAACGATTATTGCGATCGTTCTAGGCTTGCAATATTTGCTTGGCATCAGCCCGAATCAACTCTGGAGTGAGATCACTCATTTGCCCCAGGAATTGATTCGGCTCGTCGAGAATGTTCAATTACCAGAACTCGGTTAGGTAGCATTATTTGGGAAAGAACGCAGAGTCGGAATGCTGATTGCGCCATTTCAGAAATGCCTCAACCGTTGAAAAGTACTGAACAATTTCATCGAGTCCTCCAGATCTACCTTTCAGATAGCCTTCTAGATAGGTCGAATCTTGTCGCTTGGGGAGAGAGCCAGCATCACGATCGCGTTGTCCCTCTTGATAACGGCGTTCTCTTAAATGCTCAAACATACAATGTCATCATTAATTAACTTACAATTTCACTGTAGACATTCCAGTTCATAACAGCAAATATTCTTTTCTCTTAAAATCATCAATAAAAGTGATGAATTACAAAAGAAATCGAAGTTTCTCCGCAGGCTCTTGTTACCGCTGAATCAACTTACGCCACTGCACCAACTCCAGTGCTTGACAAGAACTGTTTTGTGAGTCCATCTAGATTTTCAGAATTTGTATCAGAAGTACTTTTGTCAAATTTTGATCTGTGAAATACTAGCTTCCTAAGTTGCATAGTCTGATAAATCGACCAATTTATCGTAGATTATTAAATTAAGGAGTTAATCGGATGACTTATGTTTTAGCGATCGCGGGAAGTCCCTCTCATCCATCAAGAACCTACAGTCTCTTGGAAACAGCGACTCAACGGCTAGAATCAGCTTCGATTGAGACAAAAATCCTCTCCGTCCGCGATCTGCCTGCGGAAGTACTCGCATTTGGACAATATGACAGTCCAGCTTTGGAAGAACCGAAAGCCTTGCTTGAAAAAGCAGCAGGCATTATTATTTCGACTCCAATCTACAAAGCGTCTTATACAGGCGTTCTGAAAGCATTTTTAGATTTACTGCCTCAGAAAGCGCTCGTTGATAAAATTGTCCTGCCAATTGCAACCGGAGGAACGATCGCTCATCTGCTGTCGATAGAATATGCGTTGAAGCCTGTTTTATCTGAACTTGGAGCGCGTCACTTCATCAGCACAGTTTACGCAGTCGATAAGCAAATTCAGCGACAGCCTGACGGATCGCTGCAACTTGACGAAGAAATTGAGCAACGCTTGGAACAGTCATTGCAAGAGTTGATTGTTGCGATTCAAAGTGCAACGACTCCTCAAGTGCTAGCTCATATCAGTTAAAGCTAGACGGTGTTCTCCTAGCTTATTGGTAGCAGGTGAATCTACTCCTTTTCATCTGCTGCTTTCTCTACTGAATATAATAATTGCTCAAACACGAATACAACATCCTGGGCAGCATTAATCCTTAAGAAACAATATCAAACGACGTGTGATCGCTAACTTAAAGCTAGCGATCGCTTTTTAATGAGCATCACTTCTACTTATCATTCTAACAATCAGAAGTATTTGCTTTTATTAGTCTCCCCGTATACATTCAAGTTAGCAAAATTAAATAGCACTCATGACAGAGGGATTTGGATTACTGATTAGAGTATTCCAAAGATAGACCGAAGAATTGTCTGAAATTGCTTGAGGCTTTTCTTTGATCGATTGTTCTTAGCTAGTTAGCCCGTTCGGGGATATTCCACCTTGAGCGGCACATTTCTGTTTGTGTTTATCTCGACGATTAGGAGACAAATTATGAAGCCTGTTTTTGGCAAATGGTGTGCTACAGCACTATCACTCATTATAAGTTCAGCAGGTGCGATCGCGATCTCATCTCCCAGTTTCGCCCAGAGTATTAATCAAACTCCACCGATCACGCTCGTGCATCTTGCTCGGCAAGGTTATCTTCAAAATCAAGGAATTCCTTCTGGATCAGACTTAGTGCAAGCGATCGCAACTGGCACCATTACGCCTGAGGCACTCATTCAAGCCGGAATCCAGAACAATCTAGTTCCTTCAAGCGCTTTGAATGATCCGGGCTATATCAATATCGTTCAAGTCGAATTTCAAGATATTTTGCAGAGAAATCTACTTTCTTCTGGTAGCTAGTTCATTGAAGAATCTATGTTGGGATTTCGGTCAGCAAACGCTCAAGCCTTGCCTAAAAACATCTCAAATCTAAAGCGCAAAAGCAAGTCTTTTTGATTCTCTCGTGTGGAATTCGCTCTTAGATCGAGCACACCGAAATCCCACATACAAATCAGCAATTTTTTTTCATCTCGACCGCTTAATCCCAGAAGATTCTGAGTCCAACATTGAGGCGATCATCTCCACATCAGCCTGATTCAGAATGATAAATGATGCAGTTTGAACCGATTCAATGCGATCGCTCACTCATCTCGATCAGCACTCACAGACATACCCGCTTCAAATTCTGAATTGAATTTTCGCCACAGATGAAGCAACTGACGACCAGAGAGAGCTGCTACAACTTCAATCATCAGTAAGCTTGCAATCACACCATTCTTGCTTGGCTCAAGACTCCAGGATCAAGACAGCACAGTAAATAGAAAGCCTGAACTTCTAGCTCAAACGAGTTTGCCAAAAAGGCTTGAAGGAGTCAAACAACGGCAGATCCATTCAGACTAATTGCACAAAGCTAAAAAACTTCAAGGATTTGTAACACAGTATACTCATCTTCCTAGCGCAAATGTGGAAGAGTTAAAAAAGAGAAACTACAATATCTCTACCAACTTACAGTGGTTTCAAGAATTAAGCAACTTCTTATCGCCAAATTACCGACCCAAGCCATTTCAGTGAGACCAGTACATCTTTCATCATGAGTCTTTTTTTGTTGAACTATTCCGGGAGATTTGAATGACATCAGCACATCATGGAATTCATCTCAAGCTTGAAAACCTGAGAAAATCATTCCATTCTCAAGAAGTTTTACGAGGCATTGATCTCGAAGTATTACCAGGGCAATTTGTCGCGATCGTCGGTCGAAGTGGCTGTGGTAAAAGTACCTTATTGCGCCTCATCTCTAGCTTAGTTCCTCCAACAGAAGGAAATGTACTACTGGATGGACAACGCTCACAACACCTCAATTCCGATGTGCGGATGATGTTCCAGGATTCGCGTCTACTGCCTTGGCAACGCGTCATTGATAATGTCGAACTCGGACTGATTGCCACGAAGCATAAGTCTCATACAACTTCGAGACAGAAAGCCAGAGAAGGATTAGTCTCAGTTGGACTCGGCGATCGTGGAAAAGAATGGCCTGCTGTTCTATCCGGTGGGCAACAGCAGCGGGTTTCCCTTGCTAGAGCATTAGTTAGTGAGCCGCGTCTATTACTGCTCGATGAGCCTCTTGGAGCCTTAGATGCCTTAACCCGTGTGGAAATGCAGAGTTTACTAGAACGACTATGGCAAGAGCAGAAATTTACAGCATTCTTGATCACGCATGACGTGGAAGAGGCAGTAGTCCTTGCTGATCGTGTAGTTCTGATCGAAGACGGTCAAATTGCACTAGATATTTCAGTCGATTTACCTCGTCCTCGGCAGCGCGGAAATGCGGTCTTTGCCAAGACTGTAGAAACTCTAGTACAGCGTGTGTTGGGAAAGCACGAGCAAGAATGGTCTAAAGCAGAAGTTGCCCAACTTGAAACAATTGCGAAGTGAATGTACAAAAAAGCTGCTTAAGTCCTGAAGCTGAATAACGCAGATGAATCGAAATCTACTGATCGTATCTTTAACGAGAATAATTCTATGGGTCAACAAGCACTAAGAACAGAATCGTTTAAATTGTCATTAGGAAACTCGCAAATTCGGGCGTTGTTACCGTGGGGATTTCCGATCGCAGTTCTCATTCTGTGGCAAGTACTCTCTTCGATTGGAATCATTCCAGCTAGAGTACTCCCTTCACCTTCTAGTGTGTTTCTAGCTGCGTGGAATTTGATCCTATCTGGTGAATTGCTGAAACATATCACAATCAGTGCCAGACGAGCGATCACTGGATTCATTATTGGGGGCGGGATTGGCTTTATATTAGGTGTACTCAACGGTTTGTTTCCGATTTCAGAAACCTTGTTTGATACAACCTTGCAAATGCTACGAACGATTCCGAACCTGGCATTGCTTCCACTCGTGATTTTGTGGTTTGGAATTGGCGATGAAGCACGGTTATTCTTAGTATCGTTAGGAGTACTATTTCCGATTTACCTCAATACATTTCATGGAATCCGCAATGTTGATCCTGGATTGATTGAAATGGGTCGGGTCTATGGCTTGAAGCCACTGCAATTGTTTTGGAAGATTATCCTTCCAGGTGCAATGTCTTCGATTCTAGTCGGGGTACGTTTTTCACTGGGAATTATGTGGCTGACTTTGATTGTTGCAGAAACGATCGCGGCGGATTCTGGCATCGGCTACATGGCAATGAATGCGCGGGAATTTATGCAAACAGATATTGTCGTTCTGAGTATTTTGCTTTATGCATTGTTTGGGAAATTAGCAGATGCGATCGCAAGAGCATTAGAGCGATCGTGGCTCCGATGGAATCCAAACTACAAAAACGTTTAACTTTCGAGTGCCTCACCAAGCCCATCCAACCTCTGCATAACTGGATGGGCTTTTTTTATGCTGAAAAGCTATATCTTAGATGCTGCATTGACGAAATCTGATAGTTAATCAATTTGAGCAACTACCTTTATGGTTTCGCTTCAATAAACCAGCGCCATACAACCCTTGCAGCATTGAGATTATCCTGGGGAATCGTAGACACAACCAGTAATTCTCCATGATTGTTGACAAACTCAAAGCGGCAGGGTGCTTGACCTGTGCCAGAACAATCTTTTACTTCTACATAACCTCGTTCTAAAAGCATTCTCACAACTTGTTCACGACGGTTAGGAGGATCGCCCTGAGTATGCGGTTGCCAGCCTTGATCGATTAGTTTTTGACGAGCTTCGGAGTAAGGCATATTTTCAGTTAGCCCCAAGGTATTTACATGGGTTGGAGAAGCTGCCGAAGTTACGTTCTTTGTGGATTGTAATTTTTGAGTCAACCTCCAACAGCCATTTTGGTGCTGAAAAATGTAAGCACCCGGATTTCCGTAGGTTTGCACGATTTCTTCAGACTCAGTTCCGGTGACATCTCCGGTGTATCTGTACTGTGCTTTGATATAGTTCACGCGGAATGTATCTGCGCTTGTTCGATCGATATCGAGCTTGAGCCTAGTATAGGGGCTATTGTCTACACTCGATGGCACAAGTTGAACCCAGCGAGTGTCTACTAAATTGATGCTAAATTCATCATCTTGGCGACGCAGAACTTCTAGCACCTGCGCAGGATTGTCATAGTCTCGAACTTCAATACGATCGGCAGTATACATCGCCCGCAGATCGTTACCGTGTTCATCTTTGCCGAAAACGAATTTCTCAAAAAAGGTTTCATATTCAGATCGATCGCAGAACGCAGGTAGATTTGGGCGTTTTGCAATTTGAGCTTCAGAGGTTGGCTCATTCGATCGAGGAACAGTTGCAGATTTAGGAATAGGTGTGGAGCTAGATTGTGTTGCGACTGAGGAGGGAGTGCTTACATTACAAGCTTGAATCAATCCGATGAGAGCGAGCGGCATCAATTTGTAAGAATTCATGATCGTCATGTCGTGAAAAGCTAGAAAATCAACTTAGACCTGTGGACAGGCAACTCCTTTTGTGCTGATTGGTTCAATTTTCTCAGTCTTCGTGTTTGCTCTCCATGCTCGATAAATCGTTGTGCGAATATCGTCATGGGTTGCTTCTGCGATCGCAAAAATTTCTCGATCGTTCACGCCATCCAATCGACAAAACGCATAATGCAATTCTTGTGATCTAGGAAATGTTGGTAGCTCCATGACATCAACCACCTGCACAGGAACGGCCCCGCCGCGATCCCATTTGAGAACCTTGGTAAACCAGATCATTCTGGTGTTTCCTCGCTGCACGAAATCAGCCCGATATCGTCCCCCTTTCACTACCCAACCGCCGTTATCTTTGAATCCGGTTGGAAGCTGACGATAAGTTAGCCCAATGTACGATCGCAAGTTTGATCGAGAAACAGAAGATGAGGCTTGACCCAGAACAGGTTGAGCGACTAGCGGTAGTTGTGTGCCCATCATGATACCTGCAATCAAGGCAACTCCAAGAAGAATGCGATCGTGCATTTTGAATCTGTTATCGATCATGGTTTGACTGAGTTTTGATTGAGCGGTCATCGGTTTACTTAAATCTTTGAATAGGTCTAAGGATTAACGCTGAGGAGGTCATGCAATTTTTGAGTTGAGTATGTCGTCCGGAATCGGATTCACCGACCAAACGATAAGTTCCGCAATGAGTCTGAAGATTGAGAATCCACACCCAACCACCCAGGAGAAATTGCGCGACCGCTGGAGATCAATTCATCGCGATCGCTGATGGAAGACAGGACTGCCCGATATGTTCACGAATTAGGCGAACACTTTTACGTTGCAAAAATCACCGTTTTTCTGGATTAGAGATCAATATTTTTTCGTGATCTAGCTTTTTCAGTGGGGAACACTACTCGACAAAAGCCCTCTTCAAGCACGAATTTCCATGACGATTTCTCTCTATCTGAATCACCGCGATGTTAAATCTCGACAGAACGACGTTACCACCTTCGCTTCTGAATAATCGCTATCAAGTCTTAGGCGTATTAGGCGATGGTAGCTTTGGCATGACCTATTTAGTAGAAGATACACTGATGCCTTCGGCACGAAAGTGTGTTGTAAAACAGCTAAAACCTGTGAGCGACAATCCACAGGTGCATCAAATGGTGCAAGAACGCTTTCAACGCGAAGCTGCCGTTCTAGAGAAACTCGGCGAGAACTACGATCAAATTCCCCGTCTCTATGCCAACTTTGTCGAAGGCAATCATTTCTACCTAGTTGAAGAATGGATTGATGGAGTCACCCTAACTCAAAAAATCCAATCTGAAGGAATATTGAACGAAGGAACAGTGCGAGAAATTCTCTGTGGGATACTGCCTGCGATCGCACATATTCACCGTCATCAAATTATTCACCGCGATCTCAAACCGGACAATATCATCCTGCGGAATAGCGATCGTAAACCAGTCTTGATTGACTTTGGCGCAGTGAAAGAAACAATGGGAGCAATCATCAACTCTCAAACGAACAGTTCACATTCGATCGTCGTTGGTACTCCCGGTTACATGGCATCTGAGCAGCTTGCAGGACGACCCGTTTATGCAAGCGATTTCTACAGCTTGGGAATGACCGCCATCTATTTACTAACAGGTAGACAACCGCAAGATCTCGATTCTGATCCACGCACCGGAGAGATTCACTGGCAGCATTACGCTCCAATGATTAGCCCTGGATTCGCAGCAGTACTGAACCGATCAATTCACATTAATCCTGCTGCTCGGTTCGCTTCGGCTGAAGAAATGCTCACAGCAGTTCTTGCATTAGGAAGCAGCACTTTACCGTTTGGTCATATGCAGCCTGCAAACATGATTGCAGCAGCTCAACCACTTCCGAGCATTCCTCACACCCAATTTAATTCAACCTCAAACTTTTCATCTCCACACTCTCAAATGACACCTACTTCAGCTCCAGGCAGTGAATGGAAAAAAGCAGTCATCACTGGCGGCATCATCGGTATCAGCATTCTAGGCGGAGCCTTGTTGCTCAAAAGTCAAATTCCAGGCGGTTCAACCGAAGTCAAACCATCTGCTTCTCCTAGTCCCGTTGCTTCTGCGTCACCCAGTCCATCGTCGAGTCCTGCTCCGAGTGCAGCAAGCTCACCGAAACCCTCTCCGACTGCGGCAGCCCCGGCTCAACCTACCATTCCAGCTTTAACTCAGGTTACCGATACCAATGCCACGATCGTGGGTGAACCAGGCGCAAAGAACATCCGCTCTGGAGCAACAACCAGTGACCGTGTGTTGTATCGAGGCATTCCCGGCGATCGCGTTCGGATTATTGGGACTAGTCGTAATTCAGATGGGCATCCTTGGTATCAGATACTGTTACCCGATGGCGGTACAGGATGGATTGCGGGTCAACTCGTCAATCCAGATCGACCGATTGTTCAAGCTCCAGTTTCAACTCCCGTACAATCGCAGTCTTCTGACACGAATGCCACGATCGTCGGGCAACCGGGCAGCAAGAACGTTCGGAGTGCGCCAGGAACGGACAATAGTGTAGCGCACATTGCTTATACAGGCGATCGGGTTCGCATCCTCGACATCGGAAATGATTCAGGTGGCTATGTCTGGTACAAAGTCTACTTCCCGAATTCTGGCGCGATAGGCTGGATTGCCGAACAGTTAATTCAACGAGATTAGTGATGAACTTTGAGTGTAAAGAGGTCTGAATGAGGCAATCTTTTCTGTCTTCCCGATCGCTGCGATTTATGTTGATCGCAGTGCTAAGTGCGGGGTTTATTGTCTTTGTCGGGTTAGGACTTGAATCTAAGATGGCTTCTTCAGATCCTGCCACTCAAGTTGTGCAGCCCTCTCAGCCTCAGTTCTCAGTGCCGCCTCAGAGACAGTCTCCTCCGATCGCGGTTACATTACCGCGTGAAAAGAGTGTATCTTCCGTTCCAACGGTTCCACCTCCACCCGCTATCATTCTCTCGCAACCCAATCCCGCCCCCGTGACGGTAAAAACGGCTTATGGTCATCTGCCGTATGCGGAAAATGATGCCATTCGCTTAGAAGTTGTGGGTCAGTATGTGCGCGATGGTTACGCTCGTGATGAACGATTAGATATAGAAGCTGCTCAAGCCTTTCGCCAAATGGCAAAAGCGGCAAAGGCTTCGGGGGTCTTACTCATGCCACTCTCCGGATTCCGCGAGGTTTCAGTTCAAGCAGAGCTATTTGCTCGCCAGATCGAGCGCAAAGGCAGCAAAGAAGAAGCAGCAAAGTGGAGCGCGCCCCCTGGACATAGCGAGCACCATACTGGATATGCGATCGACATTGCCGATCAGCAATCTCCTGAGAGTGATCTTAAGATTAGTTTTGAAGCTACTCGTGCTTATCAATGGTTAGCAGCGAATGCCGTTCAGTACGGGTTTGAGTTATCTTTTCCGCCCAATAACTGGCAAGGAGTGAGCTATGAACCTTGGCATTGGCGCTATGTCAGAAGTACCAGAGCGCTACAAGTGTTCGCAGCAGCAAAGCGTCCTCAGTAGTTTAAGAACACGAGAATGAAAGAGCTTGCAGAGAAGTCACAAGCCTAAATGAGATAAAAGAGCATTAATTGTGAGAAGTGGGAGATAGGGAGCAGGGACATCATTTCAGATCTTCACCCTATCTCCCTATTTCCCATCTTCTTATCAGATTGGATCAACCCCCTTCAGAATCCCAAAAAGTACGGCTTGACAGGCTTCTAATTGATTCGTACACTTAATCTACGATAGATCTATCGAGTTATGCTAGATTAATATCCCCTGGACAGAGGTAAAAATGACGATTTCTACTGACTATGATCCTGCTTCTCCTGTGAGCCTACCTACCGTAGAAGAGCGCGCGCTTAGTTCTGTATTAAAGCTTGCTCCAGCACGTCGCTCATTACCAAGCTGGGTCAAAGCTGAGATGAACTGGGTGCGTCGATTGTGGTGGCATACGAAAGCCTATGGAACAATTTTGGGTGTGGCTCTCTTGGCTGGTGGAAGTATAGTTGTGTTGCTGTTTCATCGAAAATTACGGCAGTTGTTTCGATGAGTTATTTTCCTGAAACGTTGCTTTGAAACCTTGCTCAAGTTGCATAAAAGTCTGACCTGCTGAGGAATTAGGGGATGCGATCGCAATCGGAGTTCCGGCATCTCCACCTGACGCACCTTGTTGTTTGAGTGCAGCAGCAAGATTGACCGCGATCGTAGATTTGCCAACGCCACTTTTCCCGCTCGAAACTGCGATCGTTATTCTCACGCCTGGAATTGTGCAGAGTTGAATATCAACCTTCTTACACCACTCTAGGCGAGAGAGGATCGTTTGGATGTGGTCTTGTAAATTGTGCTGATGGCAATCCACATAGAGCCGTAGATAAACGTAATCATCTACAATCCGCAAGTTTTACACCATGCCTAAACTTACAATGTCATTGTTCAGATCTGGTTCAATGACTTGCTTGAGTAATTGTGTAACTTCTTGAGATTGATCAGGTATTGGCAGCAGGTTGTATCACAGCTTGAATTTTTTGAATCGATCGTTGAGCATAAATGCAAACATCTCGTTCTGGATTTGCTTGTTTCGCCTTGAGGCCTGCCATTGGTCCGGCAGTTCCACCATCAATCACCAGCACATTTGTCTGCAACCACTGAGTTTGAATAGAGTCTGTCATTGAAAATTCCTCACAGTGCATTAGAAACGGCTTCTTTCACCGCAATTTTCTTAGGGATCAGCTTGATATCGTGAAATGCATCCGCGATCGCTTGTTGCTTAGTAATCACTTCATCTGTCAAGGGCAGTACACCATACTCTCGACGTTTTTCCGCTTTTTCCAAAATAGCTGCATCAATCCCAAGTTCAGGCGATAAGAATTTTGCAACTTCTGACAGATTGCTCTTTGCAAAGTCGCTGACTTTCTTGACCTGCTCTAGCAATGTTTTCAGAGCTTGTGGCTGTTTCTCAATAAAAGATTGAGCTGCGAGATAGTAACCCCGATTTGGCGCAAGTCCAGTCGCATCTTGAATGATTCTCGCTCCTGCTGATTCTTCTGCAACCGCAAGATACGGATCCCAAATTGCCCATGCGTCTACATTTCCACCTTCAAATGCTGCTCTTGCATCCGCAGGTGTTAGAAAAGCTGGGGTGATGTCGCTATAGCTCAATCCAGCCGACTGCAAAGCGCTGATCACCAAATAATTTGTATTGGAACCTTTTGCAAAAGCAACTTTCTTTCCTTTAAGATCCTGAATTTTCTGGATTGGAGAATCTTTGCGAACGACGATCGCTTCTGCTTTCGGACTCCAAGGATCATACGCCACATATCGAACGGGCGTACCTGCTGCTTGAGCAATGATAGGTGGAGATTCCCCGGTGTAACCAAAGTCGATCGCGCCTGCATTCATCGCTTCTAGCATGGGCGGGCCTGCTGGAAACTCTGTCCAAGCCACAGAACCTCCTGCTCCAGCAAGCGCTTTTTCTAGCTCACCTCTGGATTTTAATAAGCTCAGAATGGTTGCGGCTTTCTGATAGCCGATTCTGATCGCCCCTACATTTGCAACTGGACTTACTGTATTGCCTGAAGGCGCAGACGTGGTTGAAGGATTGGAAGAACAAGCTGCAACCAAGCTTAAACTCAATCCGATCGTGAACAAGAATGTAAACGATTTTTTAGCTTGCTGTCTAAATCGCTTCGGCAATGTCTGAAAAAACGATCGCACGTTGAACTGAGTGAACACCGCTAACTCCTTAAAACAGATGACAGGATGTAATACGCAATACCCGGTAGTCCAGGTATATTCGCTAAATCAGAATCTACGGTGAATCAGTAGAGATATTGTAGATTCGGTTCAACAGTATTGCATAAATCCTTCTGGGAAGACAAGACTTGTTCACTGATTAAGAAAATCGCCATAATGACGATTCTTTAATCTTTTAGCGATCGTATTTATAGCGCATTGCCGTAATCGATCCTTTCTTCAGTTGAAGCCACACGCGCAGCACTAGAGTAAATTGTGCAGGTCGAATCGAGGCGCGTTAGGTTCGAGGAGAAGCACTAGGTCACAAAATTTCTAGCTCCTCCATCACACTCCATGTTGTTTGAACCAAGCTTGCAAGCGTCGCCAACCATCCTTTGCTTCTGCCTCACGATACGAAGGACGATAGTCAGCGAAGAATGCATGAGGCGCATCTGGGTAAACAATGATCTCAGATTTGCTAGAACTCGATTTAAGGCGATTACGCAGCGTTTCAACTGTATCTAACGGAATGCCTGTATCTTGTCCTCCATAGAGTCCGAGAACTGGAACAGTCAAATCCCCAGCAAAATCCTGTTACTGCGAGTCGGCTCTTATCTCCTTGACCAGATTTAACTGCCCAGGCTACTGTAGCATCGAGATCAGAGAGCACTTGAGCATCGGGAACTTTAGCGACGATCGAGCGAATTTCTTCAATGTTACTCAATTTGGAAACATCGCCTTGGCGTGCAAATAGTTCAGGCGCGGTCAGCTTCGCTGTGCTGAAGGCAACGCTAAATATCCCAACTTAGCAAACCGCCGAGTAATGTCTTGAATATGTTCATGCACACCGAAGATCTCTTGAATTACGAGAACAATCGGAAAGTTGCTGCCAGTCGCAGGAGCAGATCGATAAGCGGGAATTGTTCCATCTTTAACAGGAATGTCGATCGCTCCGGTTACTAAGCTTTCTGAATCTGTTTTGAGCGTTGCGCCTGAAATGGGTTGGACAGCAAGGGCAAACCCTGTTGCAAGTGTGGCTGTTGTCATAAATTTGCGACGAGTAATCGGTTTCATTGTGCCTGTTCTTTAAACAGTGAGCCGCCAAGTGTACTGAAGAAGAAAGAGTAAAACCTCTATCTAAAAAACTAATTAGATTATCTAACATTTCGTTTCAATAATTATGTTGCCTAGAAGACTTGAATTCTCAAAGAGGCTATGCAATACTTCAAAATTATTCTACGGTAACACGACCAACAAACCGGATGATGTTCTGAATTAACCTGTCTGGATCGTTACAGCAAAACTGATTTGAACTTTTAGGACATACGCTATGAGTACCCTACAGCTTTACTTCACCCGGCGTTCTACCTTCTCTCAACGCACTCGCGTTGTTTTGGCAGAAAAAAAGATTGAATTTACTCCAGTTGCAATTGATCTCGCCGATAAGCCTGCTGACTTTCTCAAGATTTCTCGCTACGGGAAAGTACCTGCAATTCAGCATGGCAATGTTGAACTCTATGAGTCTGCGATCGTCAATGAGTATCTTGATGAGGTCTTCCCAGAGCCGCCGCTTCTACCTAGTGATCCAGCACAAAGAGCGATCGCACGCATCTGGATCGACTATGCAAATACTCGATTTGTACCTGCGTTTAATAAACTGCTGCGTGGGCACGATGCTCAAGAACAAGAGCAAGGGCGGAGAGAGTTCACAGAAGCGCTCTTGTATATTGAGCAAGAAGGACTCGGCAAACTCTCGAACAATGGCACTTACTGGCTAGGAGAGCAATTTAGCTTAGTCGATATTAGCTTCTATCCGTGGTTTGAACGGTTGCCTCTGCTCAATCATTTCCGCAAGTTTGAACTTCCAACAGAAACTCCTCGACTGCAAGCCTGGTGGAAAGAAGTGCAGAATCGTCCTTCTATCCAATCAGTTGCTAATTCTCCTGAATACTACATTGAAAGCTTCACGAAGATTTTAGGCCAACCCACTGTAGTCGGCGCAGTTCAAAAGTAGGAAAGATCCTGTATGAGTAACAGTCAGCTTCTAGATAGACTCCAAGTTGATGAACTTCCTCAAATTGAGACAAGTTTGAACTACTTGATTCCGATGACGCAAAAACCTGTTTACTATGTTCAGGAAACGCCAGCCGGACAGCCGCAACATAGTGGATCGTTTGAGGCACGACAAGTAGTCATCCAGAATGCGCGATCGCTCTCGAACTTATCTATCGATCGAGAAGGCTTTCAACTCGTTCATCATCACAGTTCTGTTCAGAATTTCTACGACGATGAAGCCGTTCGCTGCATTTACTATCCTGAAGCTGAAAAGCTGTTAACAGTCTTGACAGGCGCGTTCAAAGTCGTTGTGTTTGATCACAATGTTCGGAATGCACAACGGGCACAACGTCATGAAGACAATGCCAAAGAGCCTGTGAAGCGTGTTCACAACGATTTCACAGCAAAATCTGGTTATAGCCGTGCCAGGCTTGAGCTAGCGGCGCGAGGCGTTGAGAACATTGATGAATTGCTTCAGCATCGATTCAGTGTAGTGAATGTTTGGCGACCGATCTCTGCCCCTGTACAAGAATCTCCGATCGCAGTTTGTGACGCGCAGAGTCTTGCCTTGACAGATCTCGTTCCACTTAATTTGGTGTACCGCGATCGCATAGGCGAAACTTACGCGATTACCTACAACTCCTTGCATCGTTGGTTCTACTTCCCACAGCAACAGCAACACGAAGTTCTACTGATCAAATGCTTTGATTCCGCAGAAGATGAGCGAGCAAGATTCACTGCTCACAGTGCATTCGACGATCCCACAAGTCCAGTCGATGCACCTTCTCGCGAAAGTATTGAACTGCGAACTTTCATTTTCTATCCCTCATAATCTAGGAGCAAATTGACGAGATGAGCGCAAGAAAACAACTGAGATTAGGCGCTTTTTTGATGAGTTCTGGGCATCACTTAGCAGCATGGCGACACCCAGATGCCAAGGCCGATGGCGGTCTTAGTTTTGAACATTTTAAGCAAGTTGCACAAACCGCAGAGCGCGGAAAATTTGACATGATTTTCTTTGCAGATGGGGTTTCAGTCCGCGGTAGCTCCGCTTCACGTAGTGTTCGCGGAAACATCAATGCACTCAGTCGAGCAGGACACGTCGCCCATTTTGAACCACTGACGTTACTGTCTGCTCTCTCAGTTGTCACAGAACGAATCGGTCTAGCTGCAACGGTTTCAACCACCTACAATGAACCCTACCATCTCGCTCGCAAATTCGCTTCATTAGACTATCTCAGTGGTGGTCGAGCAGGCTGGAATCTGGTCACTTCTGCGACGAATGCCGAAGCAAAAAACTTCAACATGAATTCAGCACAATGAATGTTGTGGATGCTCAAGATGTCATGTTGCGTAGCGTTTCAATGTTCAACGCGAGTTTTTTCCCGAGCCATAGCGCATGAGCGGTATGATCAGCAACATCATCTCCTGTTGTTGGATGCACTAAGATGTCTAATCCTTCACGATTGAGCATCAGCCATGAAACAATCTCACCAAACTGCTCTGGAGCAAACAACACCTGATACATCGATTGCGGGTGAGGTCCTACATTTGCATCATGCCAGCGTCCCAGTTGGACTTCAAAGCGATCGCTCAATCCTTGCCGCACTCGTGCAGCTGCCTCACGACTCTCTGGATTAAAGTAAACATGCGCATGGAAATCTTTGATCTCAGTCATAAGTTATTGAATAGTCAGAACGTTATTCATCAGATAAACCTAGCAAAGGTTCCTCAAAAATCTCATTCAGTAATCCCAAAGCTTCATCAATTTGAGCCACTTGTTCTGCGGTCAAGCTACTGAGCAAATCTGTAATGTAAGCGCGAGTTTGAGCGCGAGTCTGATATAGATGCTGCTTACCTTCCTCGGTCAAATTGAGTACAACTCTGCGGCGTTCTTCTGGGTTGTCATACCGCTCAACATAATTCCGCTGGACGAGCCTTTCTGTATTTGCCGATGCGGTAGCACGAGTTACTCCCAAATGTTCTGCAAGTTCAGATAACGATGCGCCGGGAGTACGATCGAGAAATGCCAGTGTTCGGAACTGCGGAACAGAGAGTTCAGTACTCTTTCGTGCCCGCATATCTGCCCGGAGACAACGCATCACTAATGGAATAACCTCCACTACCTTAGAGGCGCACTGCTCCGAAATCTTTTTCCGAGACAACTTTTTGGCTCCCATGCAACCGACACGCTCCAAATCGCTAACACAAATACGCTCAGAGTGCCATTGTACTGTATCGCCAGGATCTAAATCCACGGAGTACGTATCAGCGTCCCTGAGAGCGTCAGCGCTGGAGAATCCAAAATCTGAATTTCAATTCAAATCTTGGTGAATTTTGCAGAATCTCATCTGTATCTCTTCTATCACAAACACACTCCAACAATTAGAAACACAAATCATCAGAATTACAGATATTTTGTCTTTTAAATACTTTTTTCTCCTTGGTAACTATGCGATACTTCGCACAATCTACGGTGAGTTGATTGATTTAAGTAGTACTGTAGCAATCTAGCATACCCTATGAAACAGATGTGATGCCTTGTAGCTGTTAGTCTGCCCCAATTTCATAGATAAGTTAGGTTGCTATTTTTCTTAATTTTTTTCAGAAAGGAATACCGACGCATCAACTTGCTGAAATTTCTACAATACCGTGAGGTTCACCTTCATACCTCAAGCTATCCTATTATGACACTTGCTCCTGATCTGTCTTCAACTAAAACTTCTCTGTTACGCGATCGCTATGGAACAGCATTCGATTTAGATGCTCCTTGGAGTCGAACTTTATCTGACCTGTTCTCTCATCGCTCAACCCGAGCTTATCTTTCTAAATCGCTACCATCAGATACTCTAGAACTCCTAGTTGCAGCAGCACAATCGGCAGCAACCTCCTCGAATCTACAGACTTGGAGTGTTATTGCAATCACAGATCAAGCTCGTAAAGAACGATTCGCTCAACTTGCAGGCGGACAATCTCATATTCAGCAATGTCCATTGTTTCTGGTCTGGGTAGCAGATCTAGCACGACTTGCTTATATTGCTGAAAATCGCGGGCTACCTCACGAAGGGTTGAACTATCTAGAAATGTTTTTGATGGCTTCGATCGATGCGAGTCTTGCGGCTCAAAATGCTGTCATCGCAGCAGAATCGCTCGGCTTGGGAACAGTCTACATTGGTGCATTGCGAAATCAACCGGAAGCAGTTGCAGCAGAACTTCATTTACCGAAGCATGTCTTTGCTGTATTCGGGTTGTGTGTTGGTTATGCTGATCCTGAAAAGCCAGCCGCGATTAAGCCTCGTTTGCCACAGGAAGCTGTTCTGCATCAGGAGCAGTACAGTTTAGAGATTCAAAACGAAGCGATCAAGCACTATGACGAAACGATGACTCGCTTTTACGCAGAGCAGCAGATGAATACGCCTGGAAATTGGTCACAGCATTCTGTCGATCGCATTGCGACTCCAGAATCGCTGCGAAATCGCGCTCAACTGCGTGAGTTTCTGAATAATTTAGGGTTTGAGCTACGTTAATTTAGAGGTTTTTCAGATGGTTACTACCTACGATCCGACTTTATTTCAGGGCGCAGCTTCGTATTATGTGCGCTATCGATCTCGCTATCCTCAAAGTCTATTTGATCGAATCGCCGATCACTTTCAACTCAGCCCTCAAGAACGCCTGTTAGATCTTGGCTGTGGAGCAGGATTAGTTGCTATTCCATTTAGCGATCGCTTCCGGGAAGTCGTTGCAATTGATCCCGATGCTGACATGCTCAAAGAAGCTCAGGCAGAAGCAAAAAGAACAGGGGTCAATAACATTCGCTGGATTCACGATCGCGCAGAATCGATTTCTGAAGAACTTGGTCAATTTCGACTGGCAACATTTGGGCGATCGTTTCACTGGATGCAGCGAGAACTCGTTGCGGAAAAATTGCGATCTCTGCTCACTGATGATGGCGGAATTGTCATTCTCAAAACGGGCGATGATCCCTGGAATAGTCAGCTACCTTGGAAGAAAACAGCAATTTCTGTAGTCAAGCGATGGCTTGGAGATCAGCGGCGCACAGGGCAAGCAGGACAGGGCACCTGGAAATCTCTAGACGTGCCTCATGATGTGGTGTTAGAGACAGCAGGATTTACACAGCACACTACGATCGAAGTCACTTTTGAGAAAACTTGGACAGTGGATTCGTATTTAGGTTATCTCTATTCAACCGCGTTCGCACTTCCTTCTTTTTTTGGGGAGAACCGCGAAGAGTTTGAGGCAGATCTCAAAAAATCATTGCTTGAGATTGAATCATCTGGCAACTTCACTGAAGTACTATCTGCTGCTGCACTGATTGCGCAAAAAAGTAAGTAATTCGTCTTCAATCATCTATCTTGGAGTTTGTACAATGAGATCAAGAATTAAGATCCATCGTCGCCAGTTTGTTCGCATTGTGCTGCCTGGTTTAGTCGGAGTTTCAACCGCAGTATTGGGCAGTTGTGGCAAGCCAGCTTCGACTGTCTCTAGTTCTCCAAATGCAGCAACTAATATTGCTGCCAACAGTGGCTCTAGCATCGGCTCTGGAATCAAAACGAAGGTACTTCGCCTAGGCTTTCAGCAAGCAGGAGACTTAGTAAAAGTTACCGGGGTCTTAGAGAAACGATTAGAGCCATTGGGTGTCAAAGTTGAGTGGGCACAATTTGTCCAAGGTCCACAACTCATGGAAGCAATGAATGTGGATAAGATCGACTTAGGATCAGTTGGTGAAACGCCGCCTATTTTTGCTCAAGCAGCAGGAGCACAAATCGTTTATGTTGTCGGCTCAAAAACCACGCCCCAAACCGGAAAAAGCAGTATTATCGCTGTTCCGCCGGAGTCTCCCATCCAAAAAATTGAAGATATCAAAGGACAAGAAGTTTATTTTCAGAAAGCTTCAGCCTCTCACTACTTTATCTTGGTCGCACTAAAAGAAGCAGGACTAAGCATCAAAGATATCAAAGTCAGAAGTATCCCCAATGTAGAAGCACGAGCCGCATTTATTGAAGGTAAAGTACCGGTGTGGGTGTCGGGTGATCCTCACTACGCGATCGCAGAAAAGCTCGGTCGAATTCGGGTGCTTCGAGATTCCGTCGGAACGAACTCGCCCGGTGGTTACTATGTCGGTCGGCGAAAGTTTGCTGAGGAAAATCCTGAATTGCTTAAGATTGTCATTGAAGAGATTGACAAAATTGAGCAGTGGGCAGAGGCAAATCGAACCGATGCAGCTAAGCTCATTGCACCCGAACAAAAACTTGATTTAGATGTCATGCAGAAAGTGATTGATCGGCGCACATTTGGACGCAGAGCGATTAGCCCAGACCTGATTAGGGATCAGCAACGTGTCGTCGATGTGTTCTTTGAAAATGCGTTGATTCCTAAGAGGGTCAATGTTCAAGATGCATTGTTACCCTCTGATCTCTATGCTGCAATCACGCCACAAAACATTAGCCAACGCTAAGAATAGCAAGCTAGACATTGCGAGTTCTGGGTAGAGCTTTGAAGAAATTGAATCTCAGCTGTCGCTGCACTCTGGTAAAGGTTTTGGACAAGTTTAGAGCAAATTGATTAAAAACTCCGGTTTAACGGTAGATTTTTCGGTGTTTGATGGCTGTTTATGAGAGAATGGCGTGAGAATACACTTTTCACGCCTTTGTTGAATGACTCCTTTTGAGAAGAGTCAACAACATAAGCTCTTTATGACACGAGGATCAATCTATGAAACTCAGCACTTGGACAGCAAGAATTTTCGCAATGTTGGCAACTTTCACGGTGTTTTCAGCGCTTGCTCAGAGCGGGGTCGCAATTTTTCTCTTTTCCCCTGGCTTCACGCTCCACATCTCTAATCTTCCCCAAGTCCAGATCGCTAGTTGCTATCCTACAGAGCCAGAACCGAGTCCCTCTCCTACTCCGAGTCCTGCTCCGGCTCCAAAATTTCAGCTTGTATAGATTTAGCAGGATTGACCTATGAGCAGTGTTGAACTTTCTCTACCTCGCTCGTCGCAACCTCGCCCACAGCGGTTAGGCGTGCTGGTAATTTTAGCGATCGCAGTTGCCGCTGCAATCGGACTGACTTTGTTTGGATGGCGGCAGAGCGTTTTATTTCTGATTGGTGGATTGTTTGGAATCAGCTTGTATCATGCAAGTTTCGGTTTTGCTTCTGCTTATCGGAGACTCTTTGTTTATGGCGATGTGAATGGAGTCTTGTCTCAAGTTTTGATGCTTGCGATCGCGACTGTGTTGTTTGTACCGTTCCTCGCAACTGGGTCTTTCTTGGGACAACCGATTGAAGGAGCCGTTGCACCCGTTGCTGTTCAAGGCGCGATTGGAGCATTTCTATTTGGGATTGGAATGCAATTAGGGAGCGGGTGCGCTTGTGGAACGCTATACACGATCGGGGGTGGCAGTAGCGGTATGGTGTTGACATTGCTGACATTTGGAATTGGTTCTTTCTGGGCAAGTCTCACTGGAGGTGTTTGGGCAGGATTGCCGAGATTGAATCCAATTTCTTTGGTTAACACTTGGGGTTGGGCTGGTGGTGCAATTCAGCTCGCAGTCTTGGGATTGATTGCGTTTGTGCTTTGGAAGCGACGGGATACGACTCCGTCTGTGCAGCGATCGCTCTCATTGCTGTATGGTCCTTGGTCGTTGGTTTGGGGCGCGATCGCGCTTGCTGTTCTAAACTGGTTGACGCTGCTTGTTGCTGGAAGACCTTGGGGCGTGACCTGGGGCTTTACGCTCTGGACAGCGAAGATCGCTCAATTCTTAGGGTGGAATCCAGCAGCGAGTGCATTTTGGAGTAAAGGATTTGGAGCAGACGCTTTACAAAAAAGTGTCTTCGCAGATCCAATTTCTGTGACTAATTTCGGTGTGATTCTAGGAGCCGCACTCGCAGCAACTTTAGCAGGAAAGTTAGCAGTTAAAAAACCTCAATCAAGGTTAGCGATCGCGGCTGCGTTGATCGGCGGTTTGATGATGGGCTATGGTGCAAGGCTTGCATTTGGTTGTAATGTTGGTGCTTACTTTGGCGGGATTGCATCAACTAGCTTACATGGTTGGCTTTGGATTGTGTTTGCGCTCTTGGGGACGGGAATTGGCGTGAAGGTGCGATCGCTGTTTCAACTCTCAAATTAATCATGCGATGGATTGTCCTGTTGGCGATGATATTAGGCTTGTTGATAGCTCCGGCAGGTAGCTTTCTGCCTGGTGCTCACCACAGGACAAGTCACACCATTTCTACAGGTTCAGTGCTTGCCCAGTACTATTTTAATCAAGGATTATTCTTTGCTTACGGTTTCAATTATGCAGAAGCTTATCGATCGTTTCAGACCGCTGTAAAGCTCGATTCTCATTGTGCGATGTGCTACTGGGGAATGGCTTATGTGTTGGGTTCAAATATCAATACTGAAATGCCAACAGATCGAATGCCACTCGCTTGGGAAACGGTGCAGAAAGCGGTTTCACTCCAAAATACAGTTACTTTAGCAGAACGGACATATATTCAAGCATTATCAAAGCGATATACAGCTAGTTTGAACTACGATCGCGCTTCTCTCAATCTTGCTTATGCCAATGCAATGCGCGAAGTTGCTCAGAGCTATCCGGCTGATTTAGATGCCGCAACACTCTTCGCTGAAGCTTTGATGGATACTACGCCTTGGAACTATTGGCAGAACAATGGCAAGCCAAAACCAGAGGGGCAAGAAATTTTTGACACACTGCAATCCGTTCTAGAACAAGATCGCAACCACATCGGAGCATTACATTTCTACATTCATGCAGTAGAAGAAAAGCATCCAGAACTCGCGATCGCGGTTGCGGATCGACTGCGAGATTTACATCTTCCGCTTGGGCATCTCGTTCATATGCCGTCTCACATTTATCTAAGGGTTGGGCGCTATCAAGACGCAGTCAGAAGTAATCAAGACGCGATCGCAGTTGACCAAAAAACACGAACGCAGAATGGAATTTACCGATTTGCTTACATGCCGCACAATCAGCACTTTCTCTGGTACGCGGCTACACTTGCCGGAGAACAACAAATCGCGCTTCAAGCTGCGGAACAGACTGCAAAACTTGTTGATCCCGATTTGCTACGAAAACCAGGTTATGGAACCTTGCAACACTATTTGTCAATTCCTCTGTATGCTTGGGTCAAATTTGGACAATGGAATAAAATTCTTGTTCAACCTGCTCCTGAAGCTGATTTAGCTTATCCTAAAGGCGTTTGGCACTATGCGCGAGGATTAGCATGGGCACATCAAAGAGAGTTTCAGAAAGCAGAAGCAGAGCTAGAACAATTGAGAGCGATCGCATCAAGTCCAGTCCTAAATGGCGTAACAATTTGGGATGTGAACACTACGGCGGATTTGCTAGAAATTGGGTCGGAAGTTTTAGCAGCAGAGGTTGCGGCAAGACGGGGAGAGATTGAGCCAGCGATCGAATGGTTGAGAGGCGCGATCGCGAAAGAAGATCAACTTACCTATGATGAGCCTGCGCCTTGGCATTCTCCAGTGCGGCAATCGTTGGGTGCTTTGTTGCTGGAGCAGAAGCGATCGGTAGAAGCAGCACAAGTATTTCGAGAAGATTTGGCAATTTATCCGAATAATGTTTGGTCGCTTCAAGGATTGGCACGTAGTTTGAAGTGAATGGTGATTTAAGGTATCGTGACCGCTGCGTATATCATGAAAGCATCAACCAGAGCCGTGGAAGTTGAAACCTCGCCATGACACAGGCACTCGAACAGCGAATCTATACTCCTGAAGAGTATCTTAAGCTTGAACTGGCTTCTGAGACTCGCAGCGAATACCGCAATGGAGACATAATTCCGATGACCGGAGGGACTCCTGATCACAATGAGTTAGCAATTAACCTCGCATCCTTGCTGAAATCTACTCTGCGAGGAAAGCCTTATCGCATTTTTGCGACAGATCAACGGCTTTGGATTCCTGCTCGCAATCTCTACACTTATCCTGATGTAATGGTGACTGAAAAGCCTTTACAACTTCAAACCGGGCGAACTGATACGGTGATTAATCCCTGCTTCATCGCTGAAGTGCTATCTAAATCAACACAAGATTATGATCACGGGGACAAGTTTTCTGCTTACCGCACGATCGAGAGTTTCGGCGAATATTTGATGATTGACCAATACAGCGTTCACATCGAACACTACGTTAAAACGGCTGCCCATCAATGGCTACTCTCTGAATATGATGATCCGAGTGTCACGTTGACTTTGAGAACGTTTGACATTCAAATCCAAATCGCTGCGCTTTATGAAAATATTGAGTTCGATCGTTGAGTAAACTTAAGCACCAGCTTTGGAATCTCAAATGCGAAGTGAACGAGAAGCCTATGAGCAGGGTTGAGGCACCTATGGAAGATAAACTCCGTTCAGAGTATGACTTGAAAGCGCTGCGGGTGAGAAGATTGGGTTCTGGGCGTAAGAGTTTTGGTGGAACAACGGTGCGTTTAGAGCCAGATGTGGCAGAGATGTTTCCTGATGCAGATTCTGTTAATGAGGCTTTACGATTTCTCATTCGAGTGATGCAACAGAATCAGCCTCCAGTTGGAACACAAGTTAATCCTGAAATCACCGAATAACAACCCTGAATCGCGATCGAATGTGGTGAATTCCAAACCGCAGAGTGTCTGATTGCGATCGCACTATCCAGCAACCCGCCGCCAGAAATTGCGGAAGAACTCAAGGATTTATTCATCCAAATTAATTTAAACCAATATTTGAAGCGTCAAGGTATCGACCTTGATATCAATGAATTGCGGGAGTTGGTCAATCAATAGAGTAGAATTCCCAATAAAGCAATCTGACCTCAGGAAACCAGAACGACAAAGTTAATCAGGAGTGGTGCAACTTAGATCGTTAATTGGCTATAAAGATAACCAAAAGTGCGTACAGTGAAGATATGGCAGTATCAGTTTTCTACTCATGGCAAAGTGAACTTCCTGAAGCTGCCAATCGTTATTTCATTCGAGATGCTCTGAAAAGAGCGATGCGTAATATTCAAGAAGATTACGGACTTGATGAGCGTCCGGAGGTGGATCATGATACAAAAGGGATACCAGGACTACCAGATATAGTACATACAATCTTTTCAAAAATTGAGGCTAGTTCTGCTTTTGTTGCTGATGTATCTTTTACGTCTGAATCAGTTAACAAAAGGCGTTGTGCAAATGCTAATGTTCTTATTGAACTTGGATTTGCGCTGCACTCGCTTGGTGACGAGCGGCTGATCTTAGTGATGAATGAAGCTTTTGGAAGTCCAAAAGATCAAATGCCCTTCAATCTTGCTGCACGTCGTTGGCCAATTACATTCACCCTACATACGGATGCGGATAAGCAAACTTGTAAAAAGGTTTATGAAGAACTTGTATCCAAGCTGTCCACAGCACTTAAAACAATGGCAGATAGCGGTGTTCTATTTTCAACTCCTGCTACAAGTTCATCAGTAAAATCTGATCGGCTGCTATTTGCTAAACTTTTGGAGCAGTTTCCCCCAAGCGGCAACACAGGATATTTTCTTCGTGATTGGGATCTTGCAAATGCATTTCCTTACGAATGGTTGAGAGAAGTTGATTGTTTTATTGACAACTGGAGTAATCCTTTACATGAGTTTCTAGATTCTAAGCTTGAGGGTAAACGCACAGACTTTATGAAGAAGTTAACCTTATTCCGATCTGAACTTAGTCTTAATGGGTGGAGATCAGGAAGTGATAGCGATATCTTTTCTATGGAACTAGATGAATTCAATGACACACATCCTCGTTGGAAGAAGAGAGATGAACTCAATGCTATGGCAACAGCAGCATATGAGGCATACCAAGATCTTATTCGAGCCTTACAAGCTCGGCTCGGTTCCGTGGAGGTCAACTAACAAACGGTTGCAAAAGATGGCTAACCTATGAACTTCCTGATTTATCCTCGTACCTGTCCATTCTGCGTTGCCTCGATCGATACGTATCCCATCTTTCCCACCACAAAATATTCTTGATTGCATACCAAAATACGATCGCGCATCTCAACCATTTGAGCAGTTGACCAGAATCGCTCGTTCTCCCAAATTGGTAGAAGTTGAGGATCTAAATAATTTTCATGCTAAATGCCAAGCAGTATTAGGATGATCTAAGCTAGTCATAGATCAAGTACAACAAACAAGAAAAGTCTTAGAATCTATTAATCTTGTCCCGTTATGGAAACAAAGCCCATTACCATTCATGTCAATTCAGAAGCAGCTCATATCTTTGAAACCGCGTCTGAAGAGCAGCAGCGGAAGTTTGAGGCATTACTCAGCCTAAAGCTAACTCAGGCAACTCGCGAAAAGAGGACACTCGAAGAAGTCATGGATGACATCAGCCAAAAAGCTCAGGAGCGAGGATTGACCCCGGAAATTTTGGACTCAATTTTGAATGAGTAGTAAAGCACGATACGTTTTCGATACGAATGTGATTGTGAGTTCCTTACTCTTCAAGAACAGCAATCCCTCGAAAGCATTTCGTTACGCTTTGCAACATGGAGAAGTTCTTTTGTCGCTCGAGCTATTAGAAGAACTTAGCGATGTGCTTGGACGAGAGAAATTTGATCGTTTTATAACCAGTGAAGAGCGAGACGAATTCTTGGAAACATTTGTTGAGCGAGCAACGCTGATTGAGGTGATTGAGAGAGTGCAGGAATGCCGCGATCCGAAGGACGACAAGATTCTAGAACTGGCATTGAATGGACAAGCAGAATATATTGTCAGTGGCGATAAAGATTTGCTTGTGCTGAATCCATTCCGTGAGGTAAACATAGTGACCGTAGAGGAGTTTGTAAGAATCTTTCAGATTGATTGAGCGATTCCAGCGGCACTATGATTCCGTTGCATACTCCTGCTTACCCTCGTACCTGTCCATTCTACGTTGCCTCGATCGGTAAAAATCCACCCGCTTGCATTCTCCACAATTTGTAGTAAGCACCCTTCCGATTCAGCAAAGCGTCATGCGTTCCATCTTCAATGATGCGACCTTGATCAAACACCAAAATGCGATCGAGATGCGCGATCGTAGACAGCCGATGCGCCACCACAATCACCGTTTTATTATCCATCGCTAAATCCAGCGTCTCCTGAATAGCTTTCTCGGTAATTGAATCCAAACTCGAAGTCGCCTCATCCAAAATCAGGATCGGAGCATCTTTGAGAATCACTCGGGCTATAGCAATTCGCTGCCGCTGTCCCCCTGATAATTTAACGTCCCGTTCCCCCACCAAAGAATCATATCCCTCTGGCATCGGCACAATAAAATCATGGGCATGAGCTTTCCGCGTCGCGTCGATCACCTCTGCTTCCGTTGCATCCAAACGCCCATAGCGAATGTTCTCCCGCAACGTGCGGTGAAACAACGAAGGATCTTGAGGAATCAGACTAATCTGCGCGTGCAAAGCATTCTGGGTCATGTCCCGAATATCCACACTATCAATCAAAACCTGTCCTGCTTGCGGATCAAACAACCGCAAAATCAGATTCACAAAAGTCGATTTTCCAGACCCAGAAAAGCCCACCAGCCCAACCCGTTCTCCCGGTTGAATCGTAATCGAGAGATTATCGAATACGGGCTTCTCTGGCGAATAGCTAAACTGCACCTGCCGAAACTCAATCTGACCTTGAATGGTTGGCGCGATCGCTGTGTCTCGATCGATAATCTCGTGCGGTTGAACGATCGTAGAAACGCCATTGATCACATTGCCAATATGCTCAAAAAATTCCAGAAATCGCTTGCTCAAATTTCGAGCTTCACTAATGATCAACAGCGACAAACTCGTTGCCACCACAAAATCAGCCGCCGCAATCTTGCCCTGACTCCAGAGCGAGAGCGAATAGTAAAGCGTTCCAATTTTCAAAACCGCAGCAGAGATAAACTGAAACCAGCGAATCCGCTCAGAATACCAATTAGACTTTCTCACCTCGATTAGTTCTCGCCGTAATTGCTCATTCAAATAACGGCGTTCAAACCCCAGACGCGCAAAAAGCTTAGTGCTAACCAGATTCGTCACCGCATCGACAATCATCCCAGTTGTTTCACTTCGAGCCGCTGCCGCACCACGAGCATAGATTCGGCAACGAGTCGCAAGCCAGAAGGAAATCCCAATAAACGCAACTGCCCACACTCCAACAAATGCCGCGAGAGGCGGATAGGCACGATAGAGCAACACAACAGCAACAACATATCCCACAATCACAGGCAAAAATTCTGTGATTGCCATTTGCATCGTCTGCGTTACGCCTAAGGAAGTTTCACTAATCCGATGCGCCAACGCTCCAGAAAAACTACTACTGAGATACCGATGAGAATGCTGTTGCAAATAGGCATAGAGCGATCGAACAATATGTTGACGATGAACCGGATGGAGAATGGTTTGCAACAGTCCCGTAGCTCGTCCGAATACGACTTCTCCCACGCTCAACGCGGCAAATAGCATCAGCGGTTGTCTCACCGTCTCAAAGATCAGTTGGCTATCTCCCGTCGATCGCGTCACACTGCGAATAATTTCCCCGATCGCATAAGGCAACATGATGCCACAAGTGGAATGGATGATTTCCAGCATCACCATTGCCACATACCACCAGCGAAACTGATTGACAAAATAGCAAATGAATCGAAACGCGGTAGTCGGTAAAGGGGGCGCTTCCGTAGCCCTTTGGAATGGTTGAGCAGAACGAGAATGTTTGAGGAAAGAACGGCGACTTGCAAAGCGAGAAAAGGCAACGCGGCGGTTCAATGCAGACTCTCCCTAGTTGTTGTCAAACTGTTGCAGAATGGCAGGAATCTCATTCAGATTGTCAATGGTGGCATCGGCAGTTGGCGTTTCTAACCAATAGAAATCTTGTTTCCAAATCGTTTTCATCCCAACCCCTTTTGCCCCCTCAATATCTGCTTTTGGATGATCCCCAACAAAAACACTGTTTTGGGCAGTGGCTCCTAATCGAGCTAAAGCTCGCGAAAAAATCTCAGGCTCCGGTTTTCTGACTTGCTCAACTTCTGAGATGAGGATGGTATCAAAGTAATCTCGAATTTCCAATCCATCGATCGAACGATTCTGAACATGCCCTAACCCATTGGTCACAATCCCTAACAAGTACCCTTGTAGTTTCAACTGGTACAACGTTTCGGTAAGAAAAGGAAACGGAA
This sequence comes from Leptolyngbya sp. UWPOB_LEPTO1, assembly GCF_017302695.1. Lineage (NCBI taxonomy): Bacteria > Bacillati > Cyanobacteriota > Cyanophyceae > Leptolyngbyales > Leptolyngbyaceae > Leptolyngbya > Leptolyngbya sp. UWPOB_LEPTO1. The sequence goes on from NZ_JAFLCJ010000035.1 coordinate 42,070, forward strand.
TACAATGCCACTGAAACTGAGTTTCGTAATCCTCAAGCAAAGCTTGCCAACGAATCGTCTCAATGCCAAATTCTACAACCAGGGCTTGATAAACCTGATCTTTCCAAACTCGACCATGACAGTCTAGCTCAATAAATCGACTTACATAATCCGCTTTAGAGACGTGATTGAAAGAGTGAGAGAGTCGATCGTACTGGGCTGCAATGAACTGCTGAACCGATGCATTGCGATCGAGCAAAGTATCATCCAAATCAAACAGAATTGACTTCACCATTTACCGCACAGCATCCCCTCGACGGTACTCAGCCGTAATGTCATCTAATTTTTGTTTCAAGTTTTCATCCAATTTGACCTTGATCGCTTTAAATCCAGTGGAAAACCAACGAATTCCACCGGATTTAATTCACATCACGTTGCTATGCCGTAACAAAATTCTCTGTGTTCGACTTAGCTTCAATATTGCTCAACTTAGATTCGATCGCGGTTCCCTTAAAGAAGTCAGGATTCGCTTCCGTGTAGAGTCTGTAAGGATTCTCAAACACATAAGCTTTGAAGTCCGCTTCAGAAATCACGCCTTCTTCCACGAGTTCCCAACTTTCTGCCAACGGCAGCGTGATATCGGGTACATCCCAGTGACCCACATCCGAAGAGTAGATCGCATTGATCTTCACACCCAACGGATTCGCTTTATCGTTGAAGGCTGCTGCGATCGTGCGATCGTCAGATTCCGATCCAAAGAAGAAGCTATTCACCCAGCGATCGCGAATATCTTCAACTGTTTCAATACCAGCCGCCGCAAAATCTTCTAGCTCACTGCCAACGGGATCGCGACTATAACGGTTAAACGATGCTCCGAGAACTGTCCGAGTCAACTCTTCTGGACTGAGAGAATAGCCTTGCGTCACTTCACCTCCAAAACGCTCAAACAATTGATAGAGTTCGTTAGAGTTCGTGAGCGCCGGATTATAGTTCTGCAACGCTTTCAGATTGCGTTTCGAGAAGCGATCGACGAGATGAATGTAAACATGAGCGCCCCAATCGGCTCCGCCTTCTAGCATCGCAACGCGCAATTTCGGAAACCGTCGCGTTACTCCACCAAAGAACAATGCTTTTGCAAACGCTTGCGAGCCATCTGCAAAGTGTCCGATGTGATTGTTCATGTAGTTACTGATGGAAGAACGCCCTGTCCAACCTTGGCTTCCATAGTGAGTGGTCACCGGAACACCCAATTCCACAACTTTTGCCCAGAATGGATCGTAGTCGTACTCACTATCCAAACCAAAAAAGTCAGTGTACGAAGCGTACTTGGCAATTTCCGGGAACTGATCCGGCGGATATTTATCTGCGATCGCTTTAATTGGTCGTCTTACACCACCCGGAATATTGATCACTTTCAAGCCCAAAGTGTTCACCGCAAATTCGAGATCCGCGATCGCTTCTTCAGGCGTTGTCATCGTGATTCCAGCCACAGGTGTTAAGCGATCGCTGTACTTGCGATAGATATCTGCATGATAGTGATTAATCGCTTTTTGCAGTGCCTGACGATGCTCAGGTTTGGCTCCTCCTGCTGCTAGCGCATTGTTTGGAAACAGCACAGAATAGTCTGAGCCTTGCTCCGCCTGACGTTCATAAAGCAATTCTGGTAGCGTGTAGGTTGCGAGATCCAGCGTGTTACGCGTGACTCTTGCCCACCAGGGCGCTCTCAAGGTGCGATAGTATTGCCGCTCTTCTGGTGTTTGCTGATACCAATCTTTTCCTTCAATTCTAGAATTCAACCGTGAATTCTCTGCCTTGCGTAACTCGTCTACTAAATGCGAGCCACCATAGTTCGCAATATAATCCTCAAATGCAGGCGTAAAGTCATTGGTATGAACATCGGTGTCAATCACCGGATAATTGAGTTGGGCGCGAATCTTAGCAGAACGAGAAGTATTCAGACGGCTATGCTCAACCATGATTTATTGTCCTCAATTCGTGTTGAGTGAATTACAAGCGAAGTTCACTAAAGCTTGCTTGTAAAGCTTACTCGTCTCTATCTGAAATGTTGTGTAACTTGGATTACAATTGTAAAATAACCTAACATTTAGATTATCTAATTAATCGAGGACGACAATATTGATCAATCTGAAATGACAAGCGCGATCGTTAACCCATCGTAGCCTTTACTTCCAACGGTCTGAATCGTGATCGCTTTGACTCGCGGTTCATCCGCTAAGAGCGTATTGAATCTACGAACGCCCTGAATGTTTTCGTCTGGACTATCCGCTTCAATCACGGCTCCCTTGCGAACAACATTATCAACCACAATCACACTGCCCCGCCGTGCCAACTTCAGTGACCAGGTGAAATACTCTGGAATATTCACCTTATCAGCATCAATGAAGATCAGATCAAAAGGCTCTTGCCCTTCAGTCGCAAGTTTTGGCAATGTTTTGAGCGCGGCGCCAACTCGAATTTCAACAAGCTTTGCTAGACCCGCACGATCGATATTTCCTTGTGCAACCTCAGCATGTTTTGGATTAGCTTCGAGAGTAATTAACTTGCCATCCGCAGGCAGCGCTCTCGCTAGCCAAATCGTGCTATAGCCTGCCAATGTCCCGAATTCTAGAATTCTACGAGCACCTTGAATTTGCGCGAGAATATGTAAAAATTTCCCTTGATTGGGTGCAACATTAATTGTCGGCAGGTTGGCATCGATCGTAGACTGAAGAACTGCATCTAATACCAAATCTCTAAATTCCGGCTACAGATAGTGCCTCTAGAATGGATGCTCGCCCTGTGATTGATGCGATCGTCTCCGGAGACAATGCCTGAAGTTTCTGAGTCATCCACTGTCGCAACTCCTCTAAAGTCTTGGGCAGATGCCAGCGAAACCGCCGCTTGAGATATTGCCAAACCTGCTCAATCGGGTTTAACTCAGGACAATGCGGCGGTTGAAACAGC
>NZ_JAFLCJ010000036.1:0-44968 GCF_017302695.1 Leptolyngbya sp. UWPOB_LEPTO1
TTTCCTGGTGGTGATGGCGATGTGGACCCACACTCATCCATCCCGAACTGAGTGGTGAAACGCATTTGCGGCGACGATAGTTGGAGGGTAGCCTCCTGTCAAAATAGCTAACCGCCAGGGTATCATTAGAAAGAAAGCTCTCTAACGTTTTGTTTAGAGAGCTTTTTGACTTAAGTCTTCAAAAAAATTCTTGTTTCTTCAATATGCATTCATTTGAGTGCGATCGAAAAATCGTTAAGTCGCACTCAAATTATTTTTTGGATAGCTAGTGTGTTGCGAAGTTGTTAGTCGATACTGGTTTCGCGATCGTCCTCTAGCTTCACGCGAATCGTATGAGAGAAATTATCGCCTCTTGGATCGCCGAAGTAAAACTCTAGTGAATCACTTGAGAGCCGTTCTAAAGATTTCAACATTGCTCTTAGATGGGGGGTGCTAGCGCCTGTATCTTCGTAGAGCTTCCCAGATAGAGAATTAACTCGTTTCCAAGTTGTGTAGAGTTTGACGATCGCAGTTTCTAATTGTGCAGCTTGATTTACGAGTTCTGCGGCAGAATTCAAACAACCGAGTCGCATTGCTTCATCTAAAGCATTTTCAATGTCGATCGATTCGTCGTTTAATGCTTGAACTTGTGGGGCTGCTTCAAGATAGCGAGACAAAGATCTGGCTTCTCCAGTGGCTTGCTTTAAGGTGTCGAGATCTGGCTGTTCCGCGATCGCTTGGCGGATTGATGATTGATGGGCTTCGGGAAGCTTTTCTAAATGTTTCACTAAAGGTGCAACATACCGAGTCGGGATAGTTTGATCGACAACTTTTTCGCGAATCTCTTCAGGTAATAAGTCTGAACTCATCGCTGTCCAGTCATCTGAGAGTTGTCGGACTTCTCGACGAGTAATGCGATCTCCCCGTTTGACGGCATCGCCTACAAGCTGCTGAACTTCTGGTTCTGCTTGCGCTGTTTCTACAAAGGCTTGTTTGCTGAAGTGATTGATGTCTTCAGGTTCAATATGTCCGCCTTCTAAGAGAGTATCTGCACTATCTGCAAGCTCGATGAGCCTGTAGGCTTGAGTTTTACTAATTTCGCGATCGCTTAACCAGTTTAAAAAGCTGCGTCTAGGTTTTTGTTGTTCAGATGAGCTTCGCTGTACGTAGTGTTCGCGAACGGCTCTGAGAATTCGTCCACGCCAAATATCAGTTTGCAAATCGAAGCGATCGCAAACGAGCCAGGCTTGATCAATTTTTTGCTGAAATTCAAGTTCTTCAATGTGATCATTCGTTGGATCGGGAAGATCAAACTTGAATTCAGTGGGTTCTAATGCATCAAGCGTGAGAGGTCTGGGTGAGCGTGGCATTGGGACAATCTAAAAACAGCCGCATCATTATTGCACCTTTATCGGAAGATAGCATTCCAAATTGATCCGATCAGAAAGATTGTTAAACCGCTGAGTGCAAGCACGATCGATAAAAAGACGACAACTAATAGAGCAACAAATAGATAGTCTGCTTTTTCTTGCTGTCTGGATTGAGCTAAATGGGCTTCAATCAAAGCCAAATTTTTAGAATTCGCTTTCCAAGCAAGATCAACAAAATCGCCTGCCATCGGAATGATGCCTAAAAGAGCATCTAAAATCAAATTCCACATCATTCGTGCAAGAGAAGCACGGGGAATGCCCAAACGCGCCGCTTCTACAACGATATAAACTGAGACGAGTGACATTGCGACATCTCCTCCGCCTGGAAGTAATCCAATCAAAGGATCGATGCCGACGCGATACTTCGTTCCAGGAATTGGTAGGGCATTGTCTAGGAGATGCGTTAGCGATCGTAACCGTGCGATCGTGCTTTCTCGATGTTGAGTTTGCATAGATTATAAACAAATTACCTCTAAAATCTTAATCGCGAAAGATCTCGCTAAGATCAAGATTCTAAGTTGGGTAAAAGTTGTGAAAGTCGTTGTGATTGGCGGTGGGGCGGCAGGATTTTTTGGGGCGATTTGTGCAGCGCAGGCAGGAGCAGAGGTGACTTTGCTCGAAGCTGGACAGAATTGTTTGTCAAAAGTCCTCATCTCTGGAGGTGGTCGCTGTAATGTGACGCATTCTTGCTTTGAGCCAGCCTTACTTGTGCAGCATTATCCAAGAGGGGGGAAGGCACTGCGAGGGGCATTTTCACAGTTTCAGCCGAAACATACGATCGCGTGGTTTACCGATCGCAATGTGAAGCTCAAAACAGAAACAGATGGGCGGATTTTTCCGATTACGGATGATGCTCGCACGATCGCAGATTGCTTGTTGAATCAAGCAGCCGATTTAGGAGTAAAAATCTATACGCAATCTCCGGTTAAAGCAGTTGCAAAAGTAGAAGATCAGTTCCTGATTACGCTGCGGTCTGAGCAAGTGTTAACGGCGGATCGGGTGCTGATCGCGACTGGAAGTAATCCAAATGGGTATCAATTTGCACGATCGCTTGGACATTCAATGATTGATCCGGTTCCATCATTGTTTACGTTTAACATTCGAGACGATCGCTTGACGGATCTTGCAGGTGTTTCAGTTGATCCGGTGCGGTTGCGATTACAAGTTGGAGAAGCAAAGTTTGAACAGGCTGGAGCATTGCTGATCACGCATTGGGGAGTCAGTGGGCCTGCCGTGCTTAAACTATCGGCTTGGGCAGCGCGGGAATTGCATGATGCTCGCTATCAAGCAAGATTTTCGATCAATTGGTTGCCGAAGCAGAATCCAGACCAGTTACGCCAAGAGTTGACAGCCGTGAGGAATCAGATTCCTCAGAAAACGATCGCGGCAAATTGTCCGGTCATGCTGCCACGGCGACTATGGGAAAGGCTAACTGAAGCGGTAGGCATTCAGAAAGAGCGACGCTGGGCAGAACTCTCGAATAAGACTTTGAATCAATTGATTCAAGAACTGATGCAGGGTAGCTATCAGATTTCGGGCAAAGGAGTCTTTAAGGAAGAATTTGTGACTTGCGGGGGAGTGAATCTGAAAGAGATTGACTTTAAAACAATGGAGAGTCGTTGCTGCTCAGGGCTTTATTTTGCGGGCGAAGTATTAGATATTGATGGGGTAACAGGTGGCTTTAATTTTCAGAGCGCTTGGACGACGGGTTGGATCGCGGGGAATGCGATCGCAAAAGTTTCAGCTTCGGTGCATCGACCTCAGTAAACTCTACATTTGCTTGGTGATGTTATGTACAGACTGATTTCTGGATTGGTTGCTGGTGCAATTTTGCTGGCTCCAGTGTTGCCAGCGCGTGCTGATTTTGGAATTCGCTCTTCTAGTTCTGGAGTAACAATTGTCACACATCCCTCATTTGGGCAACATCCCCGAGGATTCCGCCGTAGCTACTATCCTTACGGGGGGAGTGGAGTTGTGATTCGCAGTACGATCGATAATTCCTACTACAACTATGGACAACCTAAATATTATTCGCCAGGATTTCCAACGCGGACGGTGATCGTGGCTCCGAAGGTTCGCACGATCATTCTGAATCCGGTGTATCCTAATAATCCCTATCCCAATAATTCCTACCGTCAGGGTTGCGGCAGTGTGATTTATGGTAGCCCGATTTCGTCTCCGATTCCGGTTGATCCCTATACAGGAGTTGCTTGTCGTTAAGCGCGTCCTGTGCAGGAGAGTCCTTCAACGATCGCAGATGAGGTATGACACGAGCCATTCCATTCTGCATCGTTGCCGAGTTCAACGAGATTCTTGAGTGCGGTATAGACGCTTCCGGCAACCATTGTGTCTTTGACTCGTCCGACGATTTGTCCTTTTTCGATTCGATATCCCAGGTCTACGTTGACGGAGAATTCGCCCGAAATTCCGGCTCCTCCACCTAGCATTTGGTCGAGAATCAAGCCATTGTCGATCGAAGCAATTAGCTCGTCTAAAGATTTTTTGCCTGGTTCTACGAGCAAGTTAAATAAGCCAGGAGTTGGATAGCTTCCTAATCCTGAACGAAAGCCGTTTCCGGTGGTTCCACTGCCTAAGCTTTTTCCGGTTGTGAGGTCGGTGTAAAACAGTTGCAGTTCACCGCGATCGATAAAGGTAATCGCTCTCGTCGGGGTTCCTTCGTCGTCAAACGGGCAGCTAAATGGGCCTGCTTTGGGCTGTTGAGAGACTGTAATGCGTTCTGAAGTGACGAGGCTACCGATGCGATCGCTCCAAGGGGATGCGCCTTCGATCACTTGTTTGCCATTTAAGGCGGCTTGGACTGTGCCCCAAAGCATGTCGATCGCTTTTGAGGTGAAGAGAATTGGAACGCGCCCAGTCGGAGGGGTGGTGTTTTCTTTTGCCCACTCTAGGCGTTGTAAAACTTGTTGGGCGATCGCGATTGGGTCGAGTTGATTGCGTTCGGTTTGTCCGTCTGAGACATTGAGAAAGTCGTCGCCTCTGATCCATTCCACTTCTAGAAAGCCGCTGAGGGTGGTGTCGGTGTAGCCGCAGTCTAAGCCGTTGGAGTTGATCAGGCGTGTGGTTTCTGCTTCACAGTCCCAGCCGCTGGAACAGAGTACGTCGGGATAGCGATCGCGAATTTGTGCGATCGCGAGGTTGCCCCATTCGACTAATTGTTCAATGGGAACGGATTGACCGACATCCGGGTAAGACAAGTGTGATTCTGAAGCGAGTTCGACTTCTTCGGGGTCGTTGAGTTGGCTGATGGCGATCGCGCGATCGACGAGGGCTTGAGGTTCAACGGCTCCGTAAGCGACGGCTAAGCCGGGTCGCCCGTCTTTCCAGAGTCGCAGGGCGGTTCCTTCGGCTTCGGTGCTTTCGAGTTGTTTGAGGCGATTGGCTTCAAAAAAGACGGGACGAGAGAGAGATTGGGATTGAAAGACTTCGGCGCACTCAGCTCCGGAGCGTTTGGCGCAGTCTAGGAGTTGTTCGGGTAGGGAATCGATCGACATAGAAATCTAGGGACAAGGAAGGGGATCTGAACCCTTGATCACTGTACGCTAAATTGATTTCTTGTTAGCGATCGGGTTGAAATTTATTGAATCGTGCTTACGGATGAAATCTATGAGTAGACTTCACTACGATGTCTAATCCGAATCACTGTGATGAGTTGTTCTGTTCGGCTGAAATCATATAGCACTCGATAATCTCCGACCCTAAATTTGAAGAAATCAGAAAAATCTCCTGTCAGGGCTTGTGGCTTGATTTGGTCAAAATTGTTCGACAGCCAGTTAATCTTGGTCAGGATGCGTTCTCGAATCGTTTTATCTAGGCAGTCGAGGTCTTCGATTGCGTTTGGTTCAAATTCGACTGTATAGCTCATTGCCAGGTTAGACCAAATCGCTGGGCGACTTCCTCGGCTGGAATTCCCCGCTCACCATTCTCTCTACGTTTGCGAGATTCAAGCAACTGCTGTTTCACTTCGGGTCTTAGCGCTTTGCCTTGATCTGGGTCTTCCAGATATTCTTCTAAGATCTCTTCAATGGTTTCTCGAATCAAGGCTTTCAGTTCGTCAGTGGTTAAGTCTTTCACTTGCATAATTGATATTTCAGCCTGAACTGTTCTCTCATTTTATCTAGGATCGAATGGCTTTTATCATTACAAATCGCTCATGGCGGCGAAGTGGTCTTGTAAGAGTTTGTGGATGAAGCGATAGCGACCGCCGATGCGCTGGAGGAACATTCGCTCTGTAGCATAGTTGAGAAAGCGGGCGTAGTTCCAAGGTGCAAGCCGATTAAACCATAGTACTAAACGAAGAGTAAAGTGCTTAATCAATGGTAAAGATGTGAAGATAAAGAGACAGACTACTAGCAGAGAAGTAAAATAAGTCCATTGGGGGTGCATCCCCTTGAAAGCGAAAAGAAAATAGAGGTAGATAGATTGAAGAAAAGCAAAGAATATTGCTATCTTCAATCTTTCACGTACTCCTTGGTTAGGAACATCTGCCTTTTCAATGGATTCTGAGAAAAGTAGAGAGATAAAACTAATCGGAAGGAATAGAAGAAAGAACAGGAAGCCAAGCGGTATTCTAACCAAATCAAAAAATTTATTTATTGCTTGATTGCCTCTAGATCTAAGCAGCAGCAGATATCCTAGTGCTAATCCTATTAGAAAAAAATGGTGTGTGTAAGGAGAATCAGAGCTTTCCCTAAGGATAAGCTCAACTTTATGGTTGACTTTTCTAAGGTTTATTCTCAAAATTCTGTTGAATCTTCTAAAGTTTAGTAGATAAGATGTAAGTATAAGTAAAACGTGTGTCAGAGTAATGATTGGCGTTAATGGTGTGAAAAAGAATATTGAAAGTAATCTTGACTGCCATTTCAGTGGCTCAATGCAGTCTTCTATAACTGTCTGAATTGAAGGAATTGCTATACGTAGTCTAGATGATAAATCGATAGAGTGCAAAACAGGAAGATGTTTCGGAGACTTCAGTAGAAGGTTACGATTGAATAACAGGCAAAAAAGAACAACAATAGGGGAAATAATTAACCTCGCTGCATCAGCTTTAGATTCAGTTGAAGCGATAAATCCAATTAATGAGCTAAATAATAGAACATTCTGAATACTGGATAAGTTTTTGACATAATTAGGTGATTGTGAATAGGGTAGAAGGCTAATCATAATAATAAGCCCGCTACATAAAGAAGCGACTACAAAAAGAGTTAACCAGTATTGCCATTGCTGTGTCTTTTTCTTAAGCCTATAAGGCTGAATCTCTTCAATCAAAAATTCAGTTTGCGACTCTTCTGCCATGTCTTGTGCTAAAAAAGCTATCCATGATTTCATTTGTCTGGTAGAAGGTTCTCTCCCTAAATCAAACATTTGGCTATTGATACGTTTGCTTACCATTGTGTCAACATAAGAATCAAGCAAGAACTTAACTCGTTCTTGCGTAGAACGTAGCGATTCCCAACTTTGAGTAATCTCATTACGGTACGCTATCAAAGTAATGCTTAATAGTAAGGGTTGGCGAACGAGTTTACGCAGTTCTACATCTGCATTTAAAACCTGCCAAAGAGCAGGACGTTCGATTTTTATTAAATAGCTTTCAATTTGTTCGTCATTCAGTTCTTGCAGATGAATTGCACCGTTAAGATTCAGTTTGTCAGGATGTAGTTCATATTCCTCTTGGCGACTACATACAACAATGTGAGTAGGGCAATATGCACTGTTGAGAAATTCGTTAATTGCCTGTATACAGACAGGTTGAAGTTCGGGTTCAACTTCATCAAGCCCATCAAACAATGGCAAAAACTTCTGAGCTTCTAGCCATCGTTCACTTAGATCAGAACTTATCCTGGCAGAACCCCAACCCCTTATCAGTTTTCTAGTTGCCCAATCTCGAATGCTTTGCTTCGGATCTTTCCAAGACGATAAGTTCAACAAAAACGGCATCGGTTCGCTTGGATCAGCGATCGCTCTCCGAACTAACGCTCTTGCAAGCTCTAATAACGTTGTTGTTTTCCCCGCTCCTGGTTTTCCTAAGATCAACAACTTGCCCGCAATCGTCGGACGATCGAAGACTTCTACGATCGGCATCTCCGGCGAGATCGTTTCGGTGATCTGTCCGCTCTTGATCTCCATATCCCAGAGCCGATGCACCTGTTCTGGTTGTGCCTGCTTGCCGAGATTAATCAAAATTTGATTGTGCAGCGAGGTTGCTAATCGACCCTCAACTTCTTTTTCAAATGCTTTGAGCCACGTCATTTCTCGATCAGGACGTTTTCTCGATCGAGCTTCACCAACATAGACATCCCGCGCATGCTCAATATTGAATTGATCGCGTCCTTGATTGTCATATCTCCGCGCCACAGCTAAGACCCACCCAACTTAGGATTGCCAGTAATGTTCTCAATGTTGAATTGATCTCGCCCTTGATTGATGTACTGGCGCTCCGCAGTATTTTGAGTATTGGTGATCTGACGTGCTAGCTGCTGTAACGTTTGAGCAAAAACCGGATCATCCATTTCATCTTCTAAATAAACAGACAGCTTAGTCAAAGCTTCAGGCGATCGCTCGTTCTCAATTTTGTCGATCGCTTCCTCCGCTTTCGGATGCTTCCCTTTAAACCTTTCCTTAATCACAGACTGTAATTTCTCGATCGTCCCACCGACAGTTTTCTTGGCAACCTCTCCCGCTCCAGATTTGACAAACTCATCGAAAGCAATTTTCGCGATCGCTGCTCCAGTCAAGGTCAAAGCATCCATAAGCTACAGCCAGAAGATTACATTTTTGTTGTAACTAATTCTCCCGCTCCTGTGTGCCAGTTTCCGAAACATTACAGAATTAATCAAATTTGCGGCAACTATTAACGCGATCGCTGTATCACCTAACCTCTTCACCGCAAACAGGTTTGTCATCATTACGAATCGGTTCCCTGTCGTCACGAATGAGATCTCATTCCCCGTGAAAACCGCAGCATTTGCCGTAAATGTGAACCCGTTCGTCACAAATGGGTTAGCTGTCGCGACGAACGGGTTAATTTTTTCGGTAACGCTACGGAGTCACCTCAGATCGACTCGAAAATTCACGACCTCTATCATTAAAACTTTATGAAATTAATATAATCTTTTGCGCGATTCACTCAACCGAATATCCGATCTAGAGAGACAAACTAAAACTATCCTCTAGATTGACAAGGAGCATTTCATCATGCCGCGCTTACAACGCACCTCACGCATCCTCGAAAAAGGACAATTGCGAATCTTGAAGCTCAAAGCCATCGATCCCTATTTCAGCGTCTCTAGCGATCGCAGTGTTGTCACCCTCGAACAACAGATCGACGAATTAAACACCAAACTCAACGAATACAACTCCACCCTTGCCGCACTCGACAGTGCCAAACAAGAAATCGAGCAACTCGAAAAGAACATGGGCAACCTGCTCGATCAACTCCTACAAGGGGTCGCCACAAAATATGGCAATGATAGTCGCGAATATGAAATGGCAGGCGGAACTCGCAAGAGCCAACGGATTCGCAAAAGCGCCCAAACCCGCACCAGAACCACCGCTCTGAAAAAACTCTTAAACGCAGAGAACAATTAGCGCTTCGATCCTCTCTCAGTTAGAGACATTCCTCTCGAATCTGAGATTACTATACCTCTCAAAGTCCCCCAGAATGGGGGATTTAGGGGGCTACACCCACTCCCCACGCAGCGACACCCTAACTCCCTGGCTTCAAGTAATCCAACAATCGATCGCCCGAATCTGCCCGTACTAATCCCACTGCAATATCGGGCAGCATTCTCCGACTTGGAAATACTAAATACCGAGGCTCCCAACGCGGACGAAATTTCTCTTTAAACTGATGCAGTCCCTTAAAGTTATAAAACTGATTCAAATGCTCAAAAAAGTAATGCAATCCCTTCTCCACTCGCTGAGCATCCGAAGCCTCTCCCACTCCCGCTAAAGGCGACAAACTAAAATTAAAACTGTCATACCCTTCCTGCTGAAAATGCTTGAGCATCTCCGCAAATAGAAAATCCATCGTGCCTTTCTCAGCTCGATTCAAATGGCGCATCAAATCCACAGTGACTTCTTTGCGATTGTAGCCAGAGAGTAAGTTAGAAAACGCGATCGCTTCCCCATTTCCATCTTCAACTACCGCAATATGGCACTCTTTCAAATAGTCGGGATTAAACCAGCCGATCGAGAACTGCTTTTCTGATCCTTGCTTGGATTTTAACCATTCATCACTCACAGGTTTTAATCGCGTAATTAATGAATCCGCGATCGGCGGATGATAGACCTGAAGGCGATAACCCGATTTCGAGAGCTTATTAATCGCTGTTCTAAAGTCCTGATTTGCTTTGCCTTTGAGATTAAACGTATGCAAATCAATAATTGCCTCTTCCCCAATCTGCACCCAGCGATATCCTAAAGATTGATAAATGGGCAACGTCTCAGGTAGCACCTCGTAAAACGTGGGAAACCAATCATTCTGATTGCAAAATTCTCGGAAACTCACGATCGCTTCTTGCAAGTCTTCAGGATGCCCAATCGGATCTCCTAACGTAATGGCAGCCCGCCCCTTTGCCACGTAAGCAATCACACTCTTACCAGACGGACTGAAGTAATACGATTTATCAGGCAGCAACGATAACCGAGCGAGTGAAGTCTGACCATACTCATCAATGATTTGACGCGCTTTTTTACGATCGTGCAACGTTGCGGGATCGCCTCGAAGTAACACAGGACGCAACAACATTAACAACGCATACGTCATCGTGACGAGACCCACAGCATAGATCGAATTCGCAAAGAAATCGCCATAGCGTCTCCTCGGTTCCAATCCCGCATTATCTGCTGTAAAGAACATCGCTAGCGTCTGTAAAATCGATTCCCGAAAGCTGAAGTTAATCGGCTGTCCATTGACATTGAAGTAACCATCGAGAATATAAAACCCGATCGTTCCATAAGCCAAAGTAAATAAAATCGCAATAATGAGCGCGCGAATCCCTTGCGCGATCGACGGAGGATCGGACTTCGCAGTATAAGCTTTGCGTAATACAAATAGCTGAATCAATAGAACCGTTGCCAGAATCCCTTCTTCAATATCAAAGCCCTTGATCAAATGGCTCAGAATCGACAAAATCAGCAAACCAACCGTGAGATACCACGCAACTTTTTTGCGTCGCAACAGATTTGCAGCTAGGGTCAACAAAACAAACCCCGCCAAAGCCGCAAACAAATGTCCTCCAGCCCGCACCGAAAACGGAAGAAAATGCTTTAACCAAGCGGTTCGCTCTGGATAGCTCGGCACGATCGCAGACCATAAATTCACCAATCCCATCACACCCGTCAAAATCCCGGCTGACCAAATGCCGATGCGCGTCTTACGATCGACATTGCTGGAGTAGGCTGTATAGCCTGAAGAAGTCTGCTGCATGAGATTAAAAGTGTTGATGTTTTTTTTGCGTATGGATGTGCTGAAACTGTCGTCCAACAAAACTGAGTGAATCGGTGAGATGCTTTCTCCAATAGTTCCAACCGACATCTTGTCCAACAATTCCATGTCCACCAGGAAATACACGAAACTCGTTATAGATTCCTAAGCGATCGAGAACTTTGTGAAAATCGCGAGTGGCATCTAGATACTTCTCATCCCCTTCACCTGCATCTAGATAAGCTCGAATTCTCCGACGCTCAGCTTGAGAAATCTGTGTAACGAACAGTTGAGGACTATTTTCAGCACCACTTTTGTCAATAAAGTATCCGGTATGGCTAAAGAAAATCGTAAATTTGTCTAAGTGTCTTAACCCAATATTAAACGCGCCCCAAGCTCCCGAAGAAAGTCCACCCATCGCCCAATAGTGCGAATCCTCGATCGTCCGAAACTGCACTTTCACTTCGTTCACTAAATCCTCTGCAATATAAGTTGCCACCTTCCCATTCGCGCCATCAAAATAATCCGAATCCCAAAATGGGCTTGTTCCCCGCTGATCATTCCCATCCGGCATAATCATTAAAGCCGCAGGTAGCAATTTCTTTTGGTACAAATTTTTGAGTGTTGCAGTGATCCCGGCTTTGATGTAGTAATCTCGTTCGTCTCCATGTCCGCCATGCAGCAGAAAAATCACAGGATACCGTCGTTTCGGGTGCTTCTCATAACCCGGAGGTAAAACAACTCCGTACTGTCGCTGTTCTGCCATGGCGTTACTATAAAAACTTTTGACCTGAAAATTTATCCCGGCAACTTCTTCAGGTGGAGGCGTATCTAACTGGGGCGCACCTGCGATAAATACATACCAATATCCGACTGCCGCCAGGATCAAAAGCGCGATCGCGCTGATCATCACAGCCGAGATTCGATTTTTTTTGCGTTTGGGCTTGAAGGCTAGCGGCATGGGTAAAAGCAAACACTCACTTTTTGAGCACTGTACTGCGAACGAAACAGGATGAGGCGTATTTGAAATTGCTTTGGCAGGATATAGATGATCCTCTTCCTTCCTCCTGATTTTAATCAGAGCGATTGCGTTATAACACACGGTAGGAGATTGGGGGAAACTCATGTGTGCTACAACTTATCGCGAACGAGCAGATGCCGGAATGGCGACGTTACAGACGTTCTACAATCCTGCAACCGGATTATGGAAGACCACAGGGTGGTGGAATGCTGCCAATGTTTTAGAAACAACAATCGATTACTGCACCTTTACAGATTCGCTAACTTACCGCACAAACATTTTTAATACATTTGAAAAAAACAAACGCAATCGTTTCTTAAATGAGTTCTATGATGATCAGGGCTGGTGGGCGCTGACTTGGATAAAAGCTTTTGACCTAACTGGGGAAGTCCGCTATCTAGAGGCAGCGCGCGTGATCTTTACAGACATGACGAAAGGATGGGATAACACCTGCGGTGGCGGAATTTGGTGGAATAAAGAACATAAATATAAGAATGCGATTTCCAACGAATTATTCCTATCGATCGCGGCTCGATTGTTCCTGAGAACGCGCGATCAAAGATATCTCGACTGGGCACAGCGCACTTGGACTTGGTTTAGTAAAACGGGCATGATCAACGCTCGCCACTTGATTAATGATGGGCTGAATGCTCAATGTCAGAACAATGGTCAGCCGACTTGGACTTATAACCAAGGTGTAATCTTAGGCGGGTTGATTGATTTATATCAATGTACGAACAATCGAGCATTACTAAAAACTGCGGAAGCGATCGCGGATGCTGCGATTCAAAACCTTGCACCAAATGGCGTACTTAAAGAACCTTGTGAACCCAATTGTGGATTAGATGGACCTCAATTCAAAGGTATCTTCATTCGCAATCTTTCTGATCTGTATCGAACCATTCACAAGCTGACTTATCGCGATTTCATTCTGCGCAATGCCGATTCAATCTGGGCAGAAGCGCGCAATCCTAGGAATCAATTTGGCTTATGTTGGGCACAGAAATTTGATCAAGCCGATGCGGCTCGACAAAGTGCAGCCATGGATGCTTTGAATGCGTCGATCGTCGCCAGCCGTACCCCGATTGTCTTGCAAGCCGAAACGGCTACCTTGCACGATTTAGCGCTAGAAGCAGTGTATGCAGGCTATGAAGCAGGAGGTTATGTCGCAGGCTGGAATCGAGATGGACAATGGGTGGATTTCAATTTCACCTTGCCGAGCGCTGGACGATTCGATTTGATTTTTCGCTATGCCGCAGCAGCAGGAAATGCCGCGCGATTCATCTTTGTCAATGGCAGAGCGATCGTGAATACTCAACTCTTTCCGGGAACTGGAGATTGGGCAGTTTGGAGTACAGTCACGCTTCCTAATGTCGCGCTGCAAACAGGAAACAATACAGTTTCTCTGATTTTTAATCAATCAAAAGGAAGTCGAAACTGGCTTAACCTCGATCAGCTTATAATCCTTTGATTGATACTGTTCTAGCGAGCTATGAAATCTCGAACTCGACGCTCTCATCAAGTCAAAATCCATGTTGAAAATGGGCGGTTTCAAATTGAGGGCATGAATACCTGGTTCTCCTATTGGCGTGATCCTTATCATTTGGTCTTAACGCTACCTTGGACTGGAGTTGCTGCCTTCATTTTCGTGATCTATCTGGGTATTAATGTTGGATTCGCTCTACTCTATATGCTCGGCGGAGATAGCGTTGCCAATGCGACACCGGGAGCATTTTGGGATTACTTCTTCTTCAGTGTGCAAACCTTTGCTTCCATTGGGTATGGAGCAATGTATCCCCAAACGTTTTACTCGAATACGTTAGTCACGATCGAAGCAATCAGCGGTTTGCTTGCGATCGCCATTCTCGCTGGACTTGCTTTTGCTCGCTTTTCTCGCTCTACGGCACGAGTTGTGTTTAGCAAGATTGCGGTGATTACACCGCATGAAGGTGTTCCAACTTTAAGCTTTCGCGCTGCTAATAAACGGCGCAATCTGATCTTAGAAGCCCAGATGCGGGCCTATCTTTTCCGAGATGAAGAGACCGCAGAGGGACAACATATCCGGCGAATTCATGACTTAGCGTTAGTACGAAGTCAAACGCCCGGATTTGCGCTGACTTGGCTTGTGCTGCATCCTATTGATCAATTCAGCCCGCTTTATGGCATAACGCCTGAAGAGATGATTGAAAGCAATTGTGTCATCCAAGTTAACTTAAGCGGCATTGATGAAACAGTGACTCAAGTGCTGCACGATCGACATAGCTACGTGCCCCAAGAGATTCTATGGAATCATCGGTTTGTTGATATTGTCCATAAAACACCGGATGGACATCGGGTTATCGATTACGCGCACTTTCATGATTCCGAACCGCTTTAATCTGTGGGTCGGATTGAGTCCTGCGGTGGCTCAATCGGGCGCACCACAACACGACCGTTTTCAATGGTTGTACAAAGTTTCTGTTGCTTGGGAGCGACGGAAGCACAACCATGCTCGGGTGATTCTTGATGCTGAATCACAGATTGTTGATCATTGAGAACCTTAACACAGCCAGTACAGGCTGGAACTGAAGCGGGAGACATAGATTTAAGTGACTCTACTTCGATTATGATGCATCTCTGTAGAAAATCAAGTTCGGGTAATACATCAAGTTCGGGCGCTTTGATCGACAATTTCACGTTGCACTTGCTCAAATGCTAAAGCTCCAAGTACTTTATGTGCGGTAGCAGTCGGATGGATTCCGTCCCAAAATAGAAAGCGATCGCAGTTTGTCGCAGTCTCTAAACAGGCATTCGTCACATTCGTAAAGCCATACTGGTTTGGATCGTTCAATGCAGTTTGATAGATATGAAATACATCGAGTTCGGAGATGGCTAGACCTGGTTGTTCGAGCTTTTCAAGCGTTACTTTGAGTGCTTGATTATATGCGATCGCAAAGTTGGTCAACTTCTGAGCGTTCTCTTGCTGGCGTGTTGCAGGCAGCTTTCCTAGATCTGGTAAATTCGCAACCAATAATCGTTTTGCACCTTGGTTTAAAAGTAATTGCAGCGATTCGTTGAGATTATCAATCGAAACAGTCGGCGTTTCTGTACTAAAGAGATAATCATTTGAACCTGCCCAAACGACAAACAAAGCTTGCGGGTTAAGTCTGGGCAGGTTTTTGAGAAAAGCTTGAACTTGAGCGAGTATGCCTGGAACCTGATTCATCCCCACTTCTCCGGTGGTTGCTCCGCCCCAAGCAAAATTGCCAACACGATCGGCACTTAAATTTAACTTGTCGGCTAGCTCTTCAACCCAAACCTTTCCGTTAGAATGCCGACCCTGATAGTACGGTGGGGCTGGCACTGCACCGTTCGTTGCCCGAAACACATTCCCGACATCTGAAAGACTATCGCCAAATACATAAAGTCGATCAATGGGCTGAACGGCGCGTTGGAATTGAGGCAGCATTACTGGAAGCGTAACCGCGATCGCGGATAAGAAAAAAGCAAGGATCAGCCACATTGCTCTCTTCGAGTTCAAAATAGTTCGTCTCATTTCCAGGATTTCCAGGCACTAGTGATAAACCTAGCAAATGAATCAAAAATCCACTTTAACGATAGAGAGAAATCGCTGCAAATTAATCTCTCTTTGGACTAATGTAATATCACCGTACTCTTACATACAGTGTAGAAGAACAATATGGGTCAGTAATCGGGGGTGCTACATTGCTACACCCCTTTTGTATGTCTTTTGTATATTGTGCTGTGTGAATTAAGTCGCAACCTGAACTCGATCGCTCATCTCATCGCGCTGAATCAAAGGCTTAATCTTAGCAAGATCGACATAGCGATCGGCAATATTGACCAAACTATCGCTCGTCATCGACTGCAAACTTACAACTTCAACCTGCACACCCCGATACGAGACACTATTCACGACATAGGTTAGATCTCCATCTCCACTGAGCAAAACCATTGTGTTGCAGTACTGCGCCAATTCCAGCATATCGACTGCGATTTCAACATCTAAATTGGCATGTTTCGATCCATCTGGGTGTTGAATCAAGTCTTTCGTCACCACTCGATACCCATGGCGACGCATCCACAACAGAAAGCCTTGCTGCTTCTCATTCCCCGGATCGACTCCCGTGTAAAAATAAGCGCGTAACAGCCTTCTCCCGCCTGCTAGATATTTCAATAACTTCGAGTAATCGATCTCTAATCCAAGCTGCATTGCAGCATAAAAAAGATTCGAGCCATCAATAAAAATTCCAACCCGATCGCTGCTGAGCGAATCCTTTGAACCAGACGGCGAGAATAAATCGCCTGAGTCGTAACCATCTTCCGGTTTGGGTGAAGATGCCCGACGGTTTGCACGTGGCACAAGTTGCATAAAAATTATGGTGAATTGTATAAACTAAGCTCGAATTCCAGCTTCCATATCACAATCAGTTTCGGTGAGGAGCGTGGGGTATTTTGGCTTCGACCTAGCCAGTGTGCGAATCAGGAGCAATACCCTACGCTGCGTCACCTGCTGGAAAATTCAAGACTATCTTTAGGTTTTACCGTGCTTTCCAAGATTGCAGGAGATTATGAAGGCACGAAACACGATTCGTTACATTTATTCTTCTTAGTTCAGAAATAAACCAAATGTGAAGAGTAAGCGAGTTTTGCAAAATTCTTTATAATGTTTTAAGATTCAAATGTCATGGATAAAAAAGGCTTCAATTCTATAAGAGAGCCTCCAAACCTAGTTGCTCGGAGGTAGATCAGATGGAACATGGATGCCCCTTTGGCAGAAATAACAAGACGATTTCAGGCGAATCAGGCGACGGTATTATTCGCGATGCAGAACGGTACGATCGCGGTGGAGCAAAGCAGCAAGTGCATGACTATCAGCGAAAGCGCGATCGCAGCACAATTAAACTTCGACCCTAAAAAATTAATTTATTGCAGAATGTAAAGCAGTTTTCTTAAACTTTCTAACAAACTGCGGCGGAATTTGCGACGAAACATGATGCTCTGAATACGAATACTATTAGGGTTCCAAATCGGTCTCCTAGCAAAACCCAAGCTTTCTGAACTCTGAGTGCCGCCGGCATCTGCCTGGGCAAGTCCTTTGATATGAACAGCTCACCTGATGCAAAATAAGACATTATTTTGCCTTAGGGGAAATTATCTGCTGAACGCGATTCATGATCCAGTTAGTACGAGAACCGGACGGTGTGGAATCATCCCTTCCCCAAGCCCCGGAAAATTCCTCTGAACAGTTACCGCTACTTTTTCCTGAAGAATTCGACGAAACAGATGCCCCAATCCATTTGCATCGAGGTCGATTGATGCTGTTTATTGATGGTGCAAATTTATTCTATGCAGCATCACAAATGGGAGTTGAAATTGATTATGCAAAATTGTTGAACTATCTTCAGCAGCAAAGTACTTTAATCTATGCGTTTTTCTATACGGGGGTTGATCCGAGCAATCTCCGCCAACATGCATTTCTCACTTGGATGCGGCGAAATGGCTACCGTGTGGTGACGAAAGATGTTGTTCTGAATCCATCAGGGTCGAAGCGCGTCAGTAGTATGAATGTTGAGATTGCGGTCGATATGATGCGCTTTGCACAGGATTGCGATACGGAGATCTTGATCAGTGGTGATGGAGATTTAGCCTATGCGGTGAATGCTGTTTCGCATGTAGGGACAAAGGTTGAAGTGATTTCTTTGCGATCGATGACGCACGATCGCTTAGTAGCGGTTGCAGATAACTTTATTGATATCCTTAGCCTTCGTGATGCGATTCAGAAGTCTCCAAGATCTTAGCGAATTGCGATCGCAACAGTTGCAACTGATGATGTTTTGGGATTTCAGATGCAATGGGTTTGAGTTCAAACTGCAAGATAGGGGTTGCGGATTGTTCGTATTGGTCGATCGCGGCTAAATTTAACTGACTAAAATGCGTGAAATAGGTTTGGATGAGTTCTTGATAGGCTTCTAATAAGTGCTGCGGATTAGGTCTTTTCATCGGTTGATCATCGAATAAAAATGAGGCACTTTCTCGCATTACAGAGGCGATCTTCCGACCAAATAGCAAATCGAGAGTGGAAGAGTCGTCACCCGATTCCTGGATCTCAACGAGTTCTTGCTTGATCGGTGGAAATGTGAGGACAAGTTGTTTTGGGCGAGGTTGATCAAAGAATTCGCAAGCTTGATGTACCCATTTCACGAGTTCTTGCTGGTAGTCGATCGCGCTTCGCTTAAAGGCTCCAGTTTCCCAGCTTCTAAAAGTTTGAGTCTGCAAGGCGAGGCTTGCTTCGAGCTGGTATCGCGAGAGCAGTCGATCGAGAGTTAACCAATCGCGGAATTCTTGTAAGCTCGATTCAAAGCCTTTTTGAATCAATCCTTGTGCTTTTTGCTGAATTTGAAATCGTTGATTGAGCGTTTCTGTTTCAGTACGAATTTCCGATTCTAGATCGCTAATTTTCTGCTGGAGTTGTTGTTTGATTTGAACCGCGATCGCTTGAATTCGTGCCGTCTGAGTGGTGCGTGAATTTTGGAAATGAGCGGCGATCGTTTGTAATGCAGATTCAAAAATCGGCAATCCTGATGCTTGTGCGGCAGAACTTTCACCTTTCAACCGAGCGCGTAGCGCTGGGAGTGCATCGACTCGATAGAGATTACTGATTCCGGGCGGTAAGTGCGATCGAAAACTTTCTGCTACAAATCTGAGGCGTGTATAAACTTGCTTTTGATCATCAGGGTCAAGCAGATTCAGGAAATTGACGACGAAAATGACGGTTGTAATACCGCGATCGAGTAACCAATCTCGAAGCTGTTCCCGCTCTCCCAAGGTCATTAGCTTCCGACCATCGAGCACTTGAATGATGACATCTGTGCTCAGGAGTTGATTTTTGACTAAAGTATCTTGAGCTTCGCGATCGTCGGTTCCAGGTAGATCAATGAATTCAATCCCAGTTTTGAGAAAAGGATGGGGACAGAATAGTTCAACAGATTTGACATCTTCGCGCATCCGCCGATCGTTATCTAAAATGGCAAACTGCTTGAGAAGGTCAGTTCCGGTTTCGGTAATCGTGCGATCGTCGTTAAATTGAATCGTGGTTTGTAGCGTCTCACCGTATTGGACTCGAATTGCTGCGCCTGTGGTTGGAATCAGGTCAATTGGTAAAGCGCGTTCACCCAAGATTGCGTTCAATAAAGTAGATTTGCCGTAATTGAAGGGGGCGAAGACGGCGATTCGGAGATTGTCGGAGTCGCGTTGACAGATGAGTTCTAGGTCTTGTCGAATGGAATGGTTAGGGGGAAGTTCGAGTGTGCCGATCGCAGATTTGATAATTTCAATTTGTGATTCTATTGACATATCTATCACTCAATCGATTCCTCTGAGTTTTAGAGTTTGATTCCCCTGAGGTAAGGCAGAGTTGATTCTTCGGAGAAAAGCGATTCTGTATTCTGGGTTGGATTTCGACCGCGCTCAATCCCTGAAGATTCTCAAACTAGAGCACTGAGCGAAGTCGAAACTTTCTCTATCCCAACAACGATCGATAAATTGATTCCACCCGATCGCAGTGTTGATCAATCTGTGATCGTACCTTCATCAATCGATCTACTTCCACATCTCGATCAATCTGCCGCGATTCTTTCTGTTGAACCAAATTATCCAGTTCGGATTTTCTCGATTGAATATCATCGTCAATCCGCTGAATAATTCCATCTTCATACGCCTCGAAACATTCCTGCACCGAATGATAAATCGGTTGCCATTGCTCCTGAGCAACGCTCGGTAAATAATGCACTAATTCTTTTTTCACCGCTTTCGCAAATCGTTGGCGCGCATCATCGGCTTGAAATGCTCCGATCGCAAGACCCGCAAGCAAGACTCCAAATGGGCCTAAAATCGAGCCAAACAAAAACGCAACGCCAACCGTCGCCACTAAATTCAGCGTCACGGTTCCAAAATCAAATCCACTAATCGCTAGTGCTGCTCCTGCCAAATTTCCGCGCGACAACGAGAACAATCCCATCGCCCATTTTGCCCAACTGGGTGCGCTCTCTTCTTTCTCACTAGAGTGCAATCGAGCTTGAATCCCAGTCATCTTTTCACTAATTTGTGCTGTCACTTCGCTATAGCTTGCTCCGTGTTGTTCAGCGCGCTGAGACAATTCAGAGAATGCAGCTTTCAGTTCTTGATCTGCTGTTAATGCCCAAGCTGCACACTTATCATTCAGATACTGCTGAAAACCTTGCTGAGACTTGGCATTAAAGCGCTCTCGCTTCGACTCACTAAAGAAATCAAAAAACTGCAGCTCATTCGGCTGATATTTGAGAAAATCCTGTTCAAAGGTCGCTTCCATGCCCATGAGATACGTCCGAAACGAATCCGCGATCGCTCGTGCCTTTTTATCTTCTAACTGGCGAATCTCATCTCGAAAGCGATCGCGAATCTCTGAAAGCTTCTGAAACTCCGGTTCTACCGAATCAATGCGTTGCTTCAATTCTTGAAGATCTTGGTCTAATAACGGAATCCGCAAGTCGATCGATTCTTGCACTCGATGCTGAGCTTGCCGCGCCAAAGTTCTTGCTTTTCTCATCTCAGAAACAGCCCGTTCCTGCGTCAAGAACGTATTCAACGCTGCGAGAAATTCAGGGAATCCAGTGCCATCTAGATTGGCATCCGGATTTTTGATGCGTCGTCTCAATGCTTGAATTGCAGAGATTTCAAACAGCCGCTCATTATAGAGATCATAACCATCAATGTTGCAATACTCGGCTAAGTTCGATCGAAAAACTCGTCTCAATTTCGATTCAGCCTGCGCCAACTCTTCAGCATCATCTGGATCAATCAAACTCTCTTTCACCTGATCCCAAGCATTGATCAAGAAGAAGACAGACAATCCGCGATCTTTAATGTAATTCTCCAGATATCGACGTTCTCCAAGGGTGCAAGGCTGCGTCGATCTCATCACAAACAAAATTGCATGACAGTTGTGAATGTAGCCGAGTGAGAGTTCATTCCGGGCTTCAGTATCATTCAATCCGGGACTATCAACAATTTCAACGCCTTTCTCAAGTAACGCTAAAGGATACTCAACGACTGCGTGACTAATATCTGGAAAAGCTTGCTGATTGTTTTGTTCTAATGTTTTTGCTTCTTCGGGAGCGATCGTATATTGCTCCTTAAACGTTCTGAAATCGGTTTGCAACGGCGACTTACCATCATTAAAATGAATCGTCACGCGCTTTTCAGTCCCGTATTTCAGCACGGTTAGCAAAGCTGTGCAAGGATTCACATCACTAGGCAATAAGTTCTCACCCAGTAACGCATTGAGAAACGTACTTTTCCCACGTTTCATATCTCCGAGGACTAACAGGCGAAATACACCTGCTTTCAGAATCTCCCCTGCATTTGTCAAATCTTCGATCTCGCGTTCTAGCCCTAACTGACCAGACGCGCCTGCACTTTCAGTCTCAACCTGTTGCAATGTCGCCGCGATCGCGCTGATCTCATCTGCCATCGCAGCTCGATTCTGCGCCACTCGATCGAGATCGTCGAGAAAATTCGTTGTTTCAATTCGCATTAGAACTTTTGCCCTTCGATAAAAACTTTGTAGAGCGCAAACGCGATCGCAACCACAATGAAGATAGTCGCCAAAGCACTTGCAATCCGAATCGCTGCAATCACGCCGATGACGATGCCAACAAAACTGGCAATCTTAATCGCATTGCGTTTCCAGCGCTGAAATCGCGTTTCTGGGGGCTGATGTTTAACGGTTTTATGGAATGGGGGCTGATTCACTTCTGCTTCAAGCTCACGCAGTCGCATGGCTAGTTCGCGTTCTTCAAGCTCTTTTTCACGCCGACGCAACTCTTCTTCTCTCGAATTGGCAGAACTCATGATCAGGATCGATTAACGTATGCCTCTTTAGCATTCCCACGATCGCTGATCTCTAAATCGACCTAAATTTCTACATGGATCGCCGAATCTCCGATCGCAATTTCTCTAACTCCGGATCAACTGGCTGGCTCTGCGGCAATGCCCCCTGATTGATCTGACCTTTCATTGCGGCGAGTTCAGCATCGATTTCGTCACCTTGACCTAATGCCTCAAACCGCTTCTCCAAGCTATCTCCACTTAATTCTGCCATTGCTTCCGATCGCGCTTCGAGCTGTAAGACTTTATCTTCCATCCGCTCAAATGCATTCATAGCGCTACCCGTGCCGACTCGATTCAGCATTTCATTTAATTGCTCAGACGCTTTTGCCGATCGCGCGCGCGCAATGTACATATCTTTCTTCGTCTTCGCTTCTGAAATCTTGCTCTCAAGCTTCATCATGTTCTGCTTCAGCTGAGTGACGATCGCGCCTTGCTGGCTTAACTGCGCTTCCATTGCACTTGCCGTTTCTACGTAACTTTTTCGTCGTGCTAATGCTTCTCGTGCCAAATTCTCATCGCCTTTTTGCAGCGCTAACTGGGCGCGACGATACCATTCCTCTGAATTCGTGCGAGCTTGAGACGCTTGGCGTTCGGTGCGTTTTTGAGTCGCGATCGCTTGTGCGACAGCTTGGCGAAGCTGAATTAGGTCATTCTGCATGTCCAAAACGGTCTGCTCCAGAATTTTCTCTGGATCTTCCATCTTGCCAACCAGGTCATTTAGATTTGCACGAATCACGCGCCAAATTCGGTCAAACAATCCCATAGCAGCATCTCCGCAGAATGATGAAGGGGTAAACCCCTCTTTTCACTTCACTCAATCCTACCGCACGTTACCGAGCCGTGGCTCTTCTTAGGGTTTGACTTCTGCTGCAAGACCAAGATTTTTCAGTTCTTGAGCTTTACGTTGTGCTTCAGCCTGGTCGCCGAATGCTGCAAGCTGAATCTTGCCATCAGGACGGACAAACGCATCCGGGACAACTTGACGAGCTGCGGCTAAAGATTGATCACCTGTGAATGGAGCCTCAACTTTATATTGATAGGCGTTATTTTCAGGAGCAGTCGTTGCGGGCGATTTGCTGACGCTGACAGATGGCAATAGCACTGAGGAGCCTGCTGAGACTGCAGATTGAGCAGCAGCAGTGGGTGATGGTGATGTGCTTGGCGTTGGGGCAACTAAGGCAGCTGGTGCGCCGGGAGTTGGAGTCGGAGTAGGAGAAGCAGCGACTGTGGGAATTGGTGTCGGTTTAGTTCGCAAGGTAGACAGACTGTCGAGTCCTAATTCCGAGAATTCATCACGATCGAGTCTGGGTGAATTCTCGGTTAATCCGGTTGGAGACTCGCTCGAATTCGATTCACTGGTCGTTTCAGCAACTTCCTGAGTGCTCAGATTTTGCCAGAGTCCACTGACGATCGCAGGATTCATAATCACGTAACCTAACATCGCGCTTGATACTAACAGCGTCAGCATTGAGCCAACGCCGAAAGGCGTTGATAAGCTCTGTAGAAAGCCTCGTTCAACTTCGACTTTCGCTTCTTCTCGCTTCAAGCTTTTGAGCAAATGCTCAGAGGACTCTAAGTAGTCGTCGGGCGGAGTTGACGCTTCTGCGGCTATGTCATAGAGCGATTCGCCTGCGGTTTCTGCGGCATAGGGAATCATTGCACTGTCGGCACTCTCGCTTGCATCCCCTTCTTCAGTTGCAAGCTCATGCATCGCTGCAACTCCTAAATCAAATGAGATTGCTTTCGGTGGCTCGGTCAGCGTTGGTGTTTCTGCTGGGGGAGTACTGCCGAATGACATTAAATCCAGTGGTTTTTTCGCGGGCTGCTTTGGACGGAGCACGATTGGGGAAACGCTTAAACCAGCCCGTTGTCGTCGATAGCGGGTCAATTCATCTTCGAGACGGAGATCCAAACAGCCTAAAGCCTCTTGTAACTTGGCACTGGGGGCACTCTTTGAGGTTGCTCGATCAGGACGCATAAGGGATAGACTCCTCGATTGAAAGCCGTGAAAAATCGTGAACACCGGGAACTGGAAAATCTGAGATTTCAGTGTAGTTCAGAGTTTTCAATTCGACGCAAAAATCTTGCTTTGCAAGTCACAATAGATCTAAAGCTTGCGGTCAGTACTATGTCGTTTCAAGAACTTCAATCCATTTTGAGTGCGATCGAGCCACACTATCATTCGGCAGAACGCCAGCAGCTTCGGCGAATTCTCGAACACTGGATAGATTTGATTGGTGCAGATCTCGCAGCCCAAGCTCAACCCATTGCGATTCAGCGCAACATCCTAGAAGTCGCGACTTCCAGCCCCGTCTGGACACAAACCCTAGTCTTCAAACGACTCAGCATCTTGAAGCAAATTCGCGATCGCTTTGCCATTGATCTGAGCGACATCCGCTTCTCAACTGTGCAATGGAGATCTCAACAGAACCAGCCTGTGATCGAAGGCGATCTCTGGCAAAATCATCCCAGCCGATTGCCTGTGGCTTCTCAAGCCGTCACCCAGTTGACGCTCTTACATGACAGCCGTACCGCATTTGAACGTTGGTCATCTTTGATCCAGAGTCGATCGCAACACTTACCTCTTTGCCCGAACTGCAAGAGTCCAACTCCGCCCGGTGAACTTGAGCGTTGGACGGTCTGTAGCCTCTGTGCAGCGAGGAATGCCTGATCTCATACTTTTTTTATTTTGTATACCGTCCAAATACTGAAGCGAAATTCCTCCTCTTTTTAGAAGTTTAAATTGACTTCAAGGGTGACACTTAGATCATCCGTTTTTTGAGAAATTAAAATAGGTTTGAATCAAAAAATTGTCTTTAGATTCTCATAATTCTTGAGACATCTAAATCTGTATAAAAGGGTTTTTTCTGCATTCTCTCTGATCCCCAAAGCGTTTTTCGTGAAACAAAATGGGTTTCTTTGAGATTTAAGAATTTTTTTCTGATAACTGCCGAGCGATCCCCAAAATATAAAGACAATATGAAAGGCGTTTCTCAAAACTAATCTCTGGAACCAAGTTGTATCAACGATTTTAGGGATTTCTTTAGACGAACTGCACTCTGAATTTAATTCACAATAAGAACCAGAAAGTGCGTCTTCTTAGCGATCTCGCGCTCGGTCGCGGCTAATCTCACAAAATTAAATTAATTGAGATTGGTTAACTTATTTCACTTAATGTTGCTTACTCGTTTCCATCAAGAATAAAACTGAAGATTTTGTTAAGAAATCCGAGGCATTCTTTCACAATAGTAATCACTCGTCCGAAACAATGAAAAGTAACGATGCCTTCACCTCAACTTGTCGCCACTGCCGATTTTATTCACCCGAAGGACGGCGTGGCGGGCACTGTGACCAGCTTAATGTTGCAGTGCGAAGCGGATGGAAAGCCTGTCCGCTGGCGACTCCAATCTTTGAACCCGAATGGGAATTTTCAGGGATTTCTCTATGGCATCGCGAGTCCTCATTTGCCCTTTCTACCCATCCTGAAGGCATCACATTCACTCATACGGTAGAACCGACGACTTCTGAGGCTGAAGTGAAGATTTAGAAAGCCCTATCCCAACGAATCGCATCCTGAACGGAGGGTGCGATTTTTTCACGCAAAAACCGCCGAAATGGTTGTCATCTCGGCGGCTTGCTCAAACTAGAGTCGTCCTAAACAGTTCTAGGTAGTCCTAAATCGGTTGCGAAATTGGGGAATAGGAGAGCAATTTCTCCTTGCCCTCAAGTTGCAAGATTTTACAAATCAAACAGGAACGCTATAGAGCGTCATTCAGGGATTTTGAGCCGGAGTTGCTTGTGCTGTTTGTGCCGGTGGCTCAACATCACCCAGAACCACCATCCGTGAATCCGGCGGCATCACATTGGCTTGCTCTTGGGCAACCTTAGAAGCTTGATGAGGATCAAAATTACGATTAAAGGCAGCTTTGAGGCGACTGACTCGCGTATCTGCTGTTTTTACTTCGGTCTGTATTTCTTTCAGTTTTGCCTGTTGGGTGACCCCATAAGGAATAAGCTGCGTTAGGGCTGCGATCGCAGCAGTAGAAATTAAAGCATTAACACTAAGTTTAATCAGAGCTTCGGCAGCGAGCACCCGAGAACGCACTTGACGGCGGAGCGGTTGCTGAGCGCGTGAGCGGCGAGGTTTTTGGGATTCAGGCGGCTGTGGTAGAGGAAGTGCGTTCATGGATTCATATGACGGGACAGCATCGGAAACGACTCAAGCACGGATCAGAGTTCACTCAAAACGGTGTGACGTGTGAGCAATGTTGAAGCCTGATAGATGTTCTTCGCGTCATGAATTACGAAGAAGATCGAACCCTCAGTAGGTCAAAGAATTGATTTACTGGCGGTAGAGCTAACCCAAGATTACAAATCTGGAACCCAAAATCAAGGCGTACGAGTGAACTAAGCGTGGGTAACAACCCGGAAAATGGGGCAAAACTGCCAACCATTTTCGTGCACTTTATTGAGCAGTTTTCTAATCCAACCTGTCTGGGGGAATCCCTTTCAGGCTGGAAACTTGCCTAAATAGTCTACTCGCTGAATTAAGAAATGAAGCACTGAATTTACAGCTTTCTTTTCTCATATTTGCGAATTGGCATCGGGGCAAGTTTCCAGCGATGGGGTTAGACCTTACTTATAAAGCTCGGTTGATAACCGGAACGCCAAAACTCCCGGAATGAGAGCAATGACGAGTGCGACCAGAACTTGAGTATCGGATAAAGGCATGTTTGAAACTCCTTATCTCAGGGTTATAGTTCCTCAATGTGAACGAAAACGCACATTTCGGAAAGTGTTTGTAACAAGATGCAACAGAGAAAGCGCGTAGATTTGTACTCTTTGCGGCAATTTCGGAATCGTTAATCTCGCAGCTAGGGGATGAATTCAGCGGTTGTCCTGTGGAATTGCGGAAACTCTAGCGCGATCGTGCCTGGGCTGCATTCAAGACATTCAAAACTTCTGCCTTAGTCATGCCTGGCTTCAGTTCGGGCATGTACAGCATCCGGATCACGGCTTTATCGATTTCTGAGAAGCGAGTGATATCTGTCCAAGGCTGATAGAACATGCTGTTGGCATAGCGGTAAGAATCGCGCATTAACCCAAGCGATTGAGTTAATTCTTCTCGGATGAGATGCGATCGCTCTTGCTGGGTGACACCTGTCGTGGTGATCAAGATATTGGCGGAATTGATGATGCCGCGGTGATTCCAACGGGTGACGAAGAAGCCGAAATTGACTGGAACATAGGCAGGCTCAAGCTGCCTGAACTGCGTTTCTGGCGCAAAATGCATCCTGATGTTGGGACTGCGATCGACGAATTGCAGGCGGATTGCGCCATTTGCTAGGGTGTTCAACTCGCTGATCACGGTTTCTAGAGTTCTAAGATCGGCTTGGGTCGGTTTCCCTAGTACTTGAATGCGGATATTGCCGCTCCATTTGCGAATTTTGGGAATCGATTCTTGGTTGTATTCTGACCCGATGGCGACTTCCATAAAGTAATCAATCTGCTCTCGATTGAATCCAGAACTGGGACGAATCGTTTTTGCTTGAGAAATCTGCATCGGATTTGCAGTATTTGATGAGATCGAACCTCCGCCCATTGTAGAGTCGTCTTTTTGGAAAGAAGAGAGCGATCGCCCAATGCCTACTGCCAAAATGCCCAATGTCAAAGCGCCAGTCAAGATCAAGCTGTGACTGACCAGTTGCACCTTCGATTTCATCAAATTCTCCTTGCTTCGGCAGACTCTTATGTGCTTCTATGTGCTCCTTAGAGTTCCCTGCCTCTTTATCGATCTCATCTGTTCTAAGCTTCTAAGGATTAGGACGCAATCGGGACAGTCTGCTGAATCGGAATTTGAATGATAAATTCTGTGCCTTCTCCCAAAGTTGAGACGTAATCTAACTTGCCACCGTGTTTCTGATTAATGATTTGATAGCTAATCGACATTCCCATGCCAGTGCCTCGACCCACAGGTTTCGTGGTGAAGAATGGGTCAAAGATCCGCGATCGCGCATGTTCAGGAATGCCACACCCATTGTCAGAAATGGTAATTTCAACCCATCTAGAATGGAGAACAGAAGTCCGAATTTTGATCTGAGGATTCGGTATAATTTTGTCTTCGAGTGCGTCGATTGCATTTGCAATCACGTTCATAAAGACCTGATTCAGTTGCCCGGCGTAACACTCAATCAAAGGCAGATCATCATAGTCTTTAATAATTTGAATGGGTTCGCACTTGTGCTTCTCTAATCGATGCTGCAAAATCAGCAAAGTACTCTCAATCCCAGCGTGAATATTGACTTTCTTGAATTCAGCTTCATCCATGCGAGAGAAGGTTTTTAACGATAGGACAATCTGTCGAATTCGCTCTGTTCCAAATCTCATAGAGGACATGATTTTGTTGAGATCCTGCTGAACAAAATCCAAGTCAATGTCTCGGCTATTCTCAAATTCAGACGTGATTTCAGGGCATTTCTCCCGGCATATCTCTACAAGTTCAACGAGATCTTTGACATAACCTTCTGCATACTTTACATTGCCATGAATGAAGTTGATAGGATTATTAATCTCGTGTGCAATCCCCGCAACAAGTTGTCCTAAACTGGACATCTTTTCGCTTTGAACCAGTTGTAATTGAGTTTGCTGTAATTCTTGAATCGTTGCTTCTAAATCGAGTGCTTGTTGTCGCAAATGTGCTTCAGATTCTCTCAGATCCATTTCGATGATGCTCCGCTCTGTGATCTCAGTTTCTAATTTCTGATTGGTGACAGTCACTTCTCTGCTGCGATCGAGCAAAGCAGCATAAGAGTCTTGCAGCCGATCTGCCATATGGTCGAATTCGTTGGCTAGATGCTCAATTTCATCGCCTGTTCTAAAATTCAATCGATAGTTGAGATTGCCTTTTGCGAGTTCGGATGCACCAAATTGCAGTTGTTTGATCGAACGAATGACAGGCATCAAAATCAGCCAATATTGTGCTCCTAATACGAGAAGAATCAGTGCTAGGGCTGCATAAGTGACAACTTGATCGATTCGTTTTAATCGACCTAATTCTTTGCGACGTTCCGTATCTTCTTGCAGAAATTTTTTGAGAATCTTATCTAAGTCAGCGCTAATTGCGTTCTCAGACTCGCGAATTGTTCTGAAATCTGTCCGAACACGTTCTATCTTTGCATCAGGCTCTTGCAGTGTTTTAGCACTGAGATTCTTTAATAATTTGAATTGAGTTCTGATTTGATCAACTTCAGGGCTTGAGCCGAAAGCCCTCTCAAATTCGCCGATCTCTTTGAAAAATTTCTGCTGTTCTCGCTTTAAATCTGAGTCTTGGCTATCAAGTAAAACGACATCTTTGAGTTGACTGATTTGCCCTTTGAGATTTGCGCGCATTTGATGAACTTCTTCTAATCCATCGCTCAATTTCTGCCGCTTCTCAAAGATATCTTCTTGTGCTTGGCGCACCCAATATTGTCCACCGACCAACACCACAGCCATCACGGTTGTAATTACGATCGAGGAGCTTGAGAACTTACGAGAAATCTTCATGACTCTAGGCTCCCATCATTTCAGAGCGAGCTAGAGGTTTAGCATCGAAAAAATGCTGAGTGTAAGAGTGCTTCATGGGGGCAACGAAACAAAATATTCTGAAAGAGTTCCCTGTCGAAAAGCAACTCAAACACTCAGGAAATTTTTGATGGATAACGATCTAGAACCCTAACAACGCTTTAGATCCGCGGTAATAGGTTGCCCAGCGCTTTGCATCAGGACGAGTTTGCCACTGCGATCGCGTCACCCAAACCGACACCACAGGTGATGCCATACCGCCGTTGCGCCCGACGACGACTACCGAAACCTCATTAGCAAGCAAATCTTGATCGAATCCTCTTTGAATCGCTGCTCGCGCCACATTTTCTGCGCGCCGCACGATCGCTTCATAGGGTTCATTGGAGGCACGATCAAGCGTGACATCAATCCGTGCGGTATAAGCCTGTGCGGGAGTTGGAGCTAGCACCATATCAATTCCCCAAGCTGTGACACCGCACCCAAAGGTGAAAAAGCCTACAAGCAAAGAATTACGAAGTTTCATAGGACAAAGAGTGACAAAACGAACAAAGCAATCGAAATCAAGGGAGTTGGGATTCATGTTAGTTCTTTGTTGCAGAAAAGCAATTTTTTTCTATGATGTGGTAGCGCAAGCGGTTCATATATAGTCTTCAATTACAGATGAGGTGTTGGAATGAGCAATTTTTGGGCGATCGCCGTTGGGATAAATCACTACCAGTTCCTTCAACCTCTTCATTTTGCCCAGTCGGATGCTCAATTTCTCTG
Organism: Leptolyngbya sp. UWPOB_LEPTO1; assembly: GCF_017302695.1. Taxonomy (NCBI): domain Bacteria; kingdom Bacillati; phylum Cyanobacteriota; class Cyanophyceae; order Leptolyngbyales; family Leptolyngbyaceae; genus Leptolyngbya; species Leptolyngbya sp. UWPOB_LEPTO1. Next base: position 30,134 of record NZ_JAFLCJ010000036.1, read on the forward strand.
TGAAAGCTTAGTTGGTGATGCAGGGTTTTCACCGGAACAATGTCTGTTGATTACGGATACATCTCCAGATTTTGCTGACCACTCCACTCATCCCACGCATGAGAATTTGCAGTACTGGACAACGAGTCTAAAAGATAAGCTTCAGCCAGAAGATTCGCTTTGGTGCTTTTTCAGCGGATACGGAATTTGTGTCGATGGAGAAGATTATTTATTACCCATTGATGGAGATGTTTCCCGAATTAAAGAAACAGGGTTCTCAGTGCGATCGCTGTTTCAAACTTTGAAAACTTTGCCCACTCAAAAAATTCTCGTTTTACTCGATATCAATCGAGCCGCTTCCGGTTCTCATGAGAAAGTTGGGACTCAAACGGTTGCATTGGCACGCGAGGCAGGGATTCCGACGTTCTTATCCTGTCGTCCTGAACAGTTTTCTCACGAAGCGCCTGCGTTAAATCATGGTCTGTTTACTCAGACATTGCTCGAAGGATTGCGATCGCATCAATGCTCAACCTTAGCGACGTTAGAAGACTTTTTGAAACTGAGATTGCCTGAGCTTTGTGATCACAACGATCGCCCGCGTCAAGATCCAATTCTGGTTGTGTCTGATCCAGAGCAGCTTTATCAAGTGATCATGCCAGTCAACTGGTCTGAAACCGAATCTTGGGTTCCTGCAACGACTAATCCATTTTCTGTAGAAGGTGATTTATATCTCAATGCCTTAGAAAGTGAGGCGAGTTCCAACTATGGCTTCCAGCCGACTGTGATGGGAGCGACTGCAACTGAAATTCCCGACAGTTTTGCGCTGAACCCTAGTGAATACGAATACGAGCCGATCCAAGCAGATTTGACTCTGCCTGAATCAGAACAGACTGAAGAACTTTCACCTGCGGCTTCTCCAGTGCCCGAAGAGTCGGATGCCCCCGATCAAATGTTTTGGGAACGGTTGTTGTTTGGAGGGAGTGCGCTCTTATTAGTGTTGCTGCTTGGCGTGCTGTTCCGCAACTGGTCGGCGTTTATGGGCGGGCAGCAAACGGCGAATACTCAACCTTCTCCTGCGCCTCAAGCTGTGGCATCACCGAGTCCTGATTCTGGAAAGATCTTGAATGAAGCCCGATCGTTAATCAAACCCACGCTAGCATCAGATGCAAGTCGCGCGATTGATCGGGCGCGCGCAATCCCACCGAATGATCCCCTCTATGCTGAAGCGCAACAAGACATCGATCGATGGAGTCGCAATATTCTAGAAATTGCGCGCAAACGAGCAGAGCAGAAAGAGTTTCAACAAGCGATTTCAGCCGCTCAACTCGTTCCAAAAGATCGACCTCAAGTTTACGCTGAGGCACAGAAAGCGATCCAGCAGTGGCGCAAAGCTCGTTAGACTAAGAATCAGGAAAATTCGCGAAACGATTACATCGAGGAACCCCAATGATTAGCCCGGATCAGGTTGAGGCAATGATCAAAGCAGGATTGCCGGATGCCCAAGTGCAGGCAAACAGTCCTGATGGGGAGCATTTCGAGGTGACAGTCGTCTCCTCAGCCTTTGCTGGGAAGCGTCGCGTTCAACAGCATCAGCTTGTGTATGGTGCGGTTCAACAGGCACTCTCCACCGAAGCCATTCATGCTCTCTCACTGAATACGTTCACGCCCGAAGAATGGGCAACCAAAAACTAACTCTCTTACCCCTTGAACTTACTTATGACTACCTCAAACCGCATCAAATCGATCGTCGATAGCGACAAAATTGTCGTTTTCATGAAAGGCAGCAAACTCATGCCAATGTGCGGCTTTTCTAATAACGTTGTGCAAATTCTCAATACGCTGGGTGTCCCCTACACGACCGTAGACGTGCTAGAAGACCCTGAAGTCCGTCAAGGCGTGAAAGAGTTCTCGAACTGGCCAACGATTCCCCAAGTGTATGTGAATGGGGAATTTATTGGCGGTTCGGACATCATGATTGAGATGTACCAGAGTGGCGAATTGCAGCAGCTTGTAGAAGTTGCACTTGCCTCGTAATGAGGTGGGGAGTGGGGAGATGGGGGAAGATTGATTCTTACTCCCTACTCCCTACTTTCACCTCTGCGACTGACCAACCAAATCAAAAAGGGGCGCACACGCACCCCTTTTCCCATTTCTATCGGTAGTCTGGCTCTGGCATCACCATGTCGAAATTCGACGGATCATAGATGTAGCGAGTAATCTCCTCTTCCAGACGATTGATCTGGTACGGCTCTAGCACGCTAGCATGTCGGAGCGCGGACAAGTACCCGTCTAAGTAGAGACGCAGGTCATCGTAACGATAGCCCCGGTTCCAGAGTTCGACGAGAGCGTCGGAGAGGCGTTGATAATAGCGAATCGTCAAAGAATCTTGAAGCATATGCGATGACGCGAAAACAACAGATGCCGTTTGGCATTCCACTCACTGAGCTATGACTTTAGCTTAACATTACACTCGCTATTCTCTCGGTTTGTATCGAAATTCTATAGAAAGACATACTCCGATACGGAACGTTGTGTAGGCGGAGTACATATGGGTAGCACCCGTTACAAATCAAAACTAAGAAGCTTTGATACCCTTAACTCAAGCATTTTGAGGTCAAGTTGCCCCCGTGGGAGCCATTAATATACAAATCGTTGAAGGAAATCCGCACCTTCGATCGCTGCTAGGATGGCATCTTCAGCAGGCGGGCTACCAAGTCCACCAATCGGCTGATTTGCACCAAGCGCGTGAGATGTTTCTGGTGCGGCAGCCCAATCTCATGATCCTTGATTCTGAGATGCCCAGTGGCGATGGGTTGGAGTTTTGTCGCTGGTTGAGTCAGCAGCAGACGGCGCTGATTCTGATGCTGTCTGCCCGGACAACTGAATCTGATATTGTCGCAGGGTTGCGATCAGGGGCAGATGATTATCTGACGAAGCCGTTCGGGATGCAGGAGTTTTTGGCGCGAGTGGAGGCGTTGTTGCGACGACAGCGGACGGCGGCTCCTCCGGTCAATCTCGATTTCGGGGATCTGAAAATTGATCTGGTGCATCGGCGGGTGCGATTTAAGGGTGAGTTGATTGAGTTGACCCCACAGGAGTTTAGTTTGCTCTATGTGCTGGCTCAGGCAGGCGGAACCGCTTTGAGTCGGGCAGATCTGCTGCAACGAGCTTGGCCTGATGAGATTGATAATCCTCGAACTGTGGATACTCACGTCCTGTCTTTGCGTAAGAAGGTGGAGATTGATCCGAGGCAACCGAATTTGATTCAGACGGTGCGGAATGTGGGGTATCGGTTGAATTTGGAGATTTTGAACGCGCCTCCGGTGCATCAGAATAATGGGCAATTGCCTCGTAAACCAGCAACGGCTTCAATGTCGAGAATGGCAGCGGTTCAACGTCCTCGGATTTAGGGAAGAATTTCGACGATCGCGCCAACTTGGACGATGTTATAGATTTCATCAATGTCTTTGTTTTTCAGAGCAGGGCAGCCTAACGTCCAATTAGTACGGGTTTCGATCAGGGCATCTTGCCCTATCGGTACGCCATGAATTCCGACTTCACCTCCAATCGCGCTAAATGCGGGGATTTCTCCTCGCTGTTTGGATCGCTGATGTTTGCATTGAGATTGAGCATTGGGGTAGTCCAACCATAAGAATTTTGACCAATCTGGATGGGGATATTTATCCTGAATTCGCAAGATTCCTTCGGGGGTTTTGCGATCGCCTTCGCGTCGCTTGTCCCCTTGGGGATCGCCAAATACGACTGAGTAAGATTTGATCGGTTTTTGGTCGTAATACAGCGTTAGGCGATGATTTGACTTTTCAATCAAGATCGATGTTTTGGAACGATCAAAATTTTTAGGCAGGATGTCTAAAATTGACTGATTGGCGTTCAGAAAGGTTTGTGGCGGGGTATGTAGGGTTGCATCGGCTGGGCAGGTGATCGGGGGCAGTAGGTAGACGAAAGGAAGGATTCCGCGTTGATGCGCAAACCAGTAGATGAGGGATAGAGCTGCGATCGTACAGGCTAAAGTCCGCAGTTGAGATGACTTGAGTTTTTTCCGTGTCATAGCAATTGAAGCTGCTTTGACTGTAATTACAGCCGCGCAACTTAAAATTCCTGTTTGTCAGATGAACGGTCCAATGGAATGCAATCACCAGTGTTGCCAAAATCTGTGGGGTCGATACACTTAGGAGAATCTATGACGGTTCTGGGTCATGATGCTGCGTTTTTTATTGCTTGCGACTTTAGGATTTGGAACGGTTACTGCGTGTAGCCATCCGCCGAATATACAGATCGAACAACGTGCGATCGCCAGTGATCTCTTCGAGATCGATCATCAATTTGACACTGCAACTGATTTTGCTGAGGGAACCGCGCTGGTGCAATTGGGGCGGGAATTTCGCTATATCGACCGTTCGGGACGCGTCAGTGTTACGCCGAAACAAGAGTTTGAAGCGTATTCGCCCTTTTCGGAAGGCTTAGCGGTGGTGAAATTAGGGGAGCAATATGGATTTCTGAATCGTCGCGGAGAAGTGGCAATTCCGCCGAAATTTGAACGGGTGACGCGATTTCGAGAAGGATTTGCAGTCGTGCAGATGGGACGGCTTTACGGATTTATCAAACCGACTGGAGAAGTTGCGATCGCGCCTCAGTATCAACTGACTTCGGGCTTTTCTAACGGATTAGCGGCGGTAAAGAAGGGCGAGAAATATGGCTATATAAATGTGTTGGGTCGAACTGCGATCGCGCCGAAATTCGATGATGCTTGGCAGTTTTCTCATGGACTTGCTGCTGCCAAAATTGGTCAAAAATGGGGCTATATCAACCAAACTGGGCAATTTGTTGTGCAACCTCAGTTTGATGGCGCGTTCAATTTTTCGGATTCGATGGGTCGGGTGCGCGTCGGAAGTCAATGGGGATTTGTCGATACGAGTGGGAAAATTGCGATCGCGCCTCAATATCAATTTGCGTCTGATTTCTCGAATGGGTTAGCACTCGTTGAACAGAATGATCGATGGGGCTATATTCAGAAATCTGGCAAGTTTGCGATCGCACCTCAATATCAATTTGCTGGAAGTTTTTCAGATGGATTAGCGCCCGTGAAAATTAAAGAGAAGTGGGGCTATATCGACACAACGGGCAAAATTGCGATCGCGCCTCAATTTGATGAAGCAGGAGATTTTAAAGAAGGCTTAGCGCGAGTGCAATTAAATGAAAAATGGGGATACATTCGTAAGCCTTGAGGGAGAGACGGGATCTATCATCAGATCAATAGGTCTAGCTTAAAACACAAGTACAGTGAGCATAAATGCGAACTGGGGATGAACTTGTGAATGTCTATATTCTCGATCTCTTAGTGATTGGAGTTTTGTTGTTAATCGTAACTTTGGGATCAGGTTGGATCGCGCGGTTGCCTCTATCTTATGCGCTGATTTATTTAATCGTTGGCATTGTGCTGAGTCCGTATGGATTTAATCTGATTCAGGTTCGCCCAGAGGCAGAGTTTTTAGAGCGAGTTGCAGAACTGGTTGTTTTAATTTCGCTGTTTAGTTGCGGGTTGAAAATGAATCGACCCATGCGTTTCTTTGCATGGCGATCGACGACTCGGCTGATTGGTTTATTGATGCCGATTACCATTTTTTCAGTTGCCGCGATCGCGCACTTTATTCTGAAATTAGATTGGGGATTATCGATTCTTTTAGGGGCAATTTTAGCGCCGACTGATCCCGTTTTAGCGTCTGAAGTTCAGCTTTATGACTCTCGCGATCGTGATGAATTGCGGTTTGGGATTACTTCAGAAGGTGGGTTAAATGATGCATTAGCTTTTCCATTTGTTTATTTTGGGATTCATTGGATAGAAAAAGGCAATTGGCAAAACTGGTTTCGGGAATGGGTTTTAGTCGATGTGATTTGGGCGATTGCAGCAGGATTAGCCGTCGGCTTTGTGATTGCGAAGGGAATCAAACTCGTTGATAAACGCTTAGAACCGTTTCGGACTCCAGATGATTTGATGGAAGATTTCGTTGCACTCAGCACAATCTTTATTGCTTATGCTGTAACCGAAGTGGTGAATGGGTATGGATTTCTTGCCGTCTTTGTCGCTGGAATGGCAATGCGGAGAAGACGGAATTCTGAATATACAAGAAATCAACTTCACTTTATTGAGCGCTTAGAGAAGTTAGCAGAAATTGGCACGATTTTATTGCTGGGATCGATGCTGCGATTTCAGCCGATGTTTGCCTTTGCAGGAGATGCATTTGTGATTGCATTGAGCTTGATTTTCGTGATTCGACCGATTGGGGCTTGGATCAGTACGATCGGTTTAAATGTCAATCCGGCAACGCGCTGGCTCTACGGTTGGTTCGGCATTCGCGGAGTGGGATCGATTTACTATCTCGCTTATGCATTTGGCAATGGCTTGAAAGGGGAAGATGGCGAGCAAATTGCTTGGATTACCTTTTGGACGATCGTCATTTCTGTTTTATTACATGGGGTCACGTCAACGCCTTTAATGCAATGGTATGAACGTAATATTGAACACAATCGAGAAATCGAGCCGAAAGCAGCCCAGCATGAGGAACAGGGCACATAACGCAATTCAACTTAATCGATCGCTCAACTCCTCAAATGGCTACAGCAAGAGACCTACTTGCGCTAAGATACGTGAGCCAATTTCATTAATGCCTGCCATGCAAGCCCGTCGCATTGCCCGTGAACTCGCACTTTTAAGCTTGAGTCAGATCTCTTCTGATCCAAAGAAAATTAACAGTCAGAGAATTCAAGAACTTGTTGTCGAATCCGTTCGTACCCTTGCAGAAGAAGCGCGCGACAACTTAGAAACGGCGGCAGCAGAATTACAACGAGGCGATAGCCAATTGCTCAATAGCCAAACTCGGGCTGGCAATATCGATAGCGCTCGGGCAATGGTGCAAGAAGCGATCACCCTGGCTCAAACAGCGATCAACCGACTCGGAGGTGCGATCGAACTGCCTGAATTTATTCAACTGGCAAATCAGACTGAGGTTCGAGCCTACACGATGGAAATTATTACCCGCTTCCACGCTGAGCGAGAAACAGTCGATAAGTTGCTGAATGACATTTTAGTGGATTGGAATTTGGATCGCTTAGCCACACTCGATCGAGACTTATTACGGATCGCCACCACTGAAATGATGTTTTTGGGAGTGCCAAATCGAGTGGCAATTAATGAAGCCGTCGAACTTGCCAAACGTTACAGCAACGAGGATGGACATAAGTTTATTAATGGAATTCTGCGGAAAGTAACTGACGCGATTCATGGCAGTGAGACACACGTGAGTGGCTGATTTCCGCTAAATTTAGATCTAGCAATCTGGGAATTTGGACATGGCTTTTAATTGGTTCAATCGATTCAACAAAAAAGAAGAAGAACAGCAGCAACCCGAATCTGCTCCCGTTGAACCAACTCCAACTGCGGAGCCTTCTGAATCAGAAGCCCAAAGTGACACTTCAGAAGAAGATGCCCGGATTGCCAATGCAAGAGCGATCGTCGAAAATTTCCGCCGCAAGCAACAAGAAAAAGCCCAAGCTGAGGCGGCGACGGCTGAAAAATCTGAGCCTGTCGAAGTTTCTGACTCGATCGAGCAAGCTGAAACCGAAGTTATCGAACAACTTGGCGAAACTTCAGTTGAATCCGTTGAAACCGAAGTTATCGAACAACTTGCTGAAGACACGATCCCATCAGCCGAATCGGAAACAATTGAGCAATTCGATGAAGCACCCGTTGCAGAAGCCGTTCAACCGGAAGTAGAACCTGTTTCAGAAGAGACAGAAGTTGAAGCTGTTCAACCGGAAGTAGATGTCGTAGAAGAGACGGAAGTTGAAGCCGTTCAACCGGAAGCAGAACCCCAACCCGCAGCAGTCCCATTCTGGGCACAAGCTGCCGAAGCCGATCGACAAGCTCGGTTAGAACGACTAAGAGCCAATGCGATCGAGGAAGTTGAACCCGAACCACAGCCTGTTGCGACTCAAACCGCGCCCGAAATTCCGCCTGAGTTTGTAATCGATGAAGGCTTCCTCTGGTCGGCAGAAGTGCTTTCTGCGATGGGACGGCGCGCAGAAGATGTCTCGATCGAAGAAATTACCTGGCTGAAGCGGCTCCGGCAAGGGTTGGATAAGACGCGGCGGAGTTTGGTTAATCAACTCAAAGCGATCGTTGGTCAAGGCCCCCTGAATGAAGATGCAGTTTTTGAAATTGAATCGCTGCTTCTGCAAGCCGATGCAGGCGTTGAGGCTACTGACAAAATTATTTCAGCCCTGCAAGCGAAATTGAGGCAGGATGCATTACCGCCCGATCAAGCGATCGCGTATCTCAAACAAATTCTTAGAGACTTGTTAGATCAACCCTTGCAGGGATCGCACTCTGCTTTCTTCGCCCCCGAGAAAGATACGTTCAATATCTGGTTAATGACTGGGGTCAATGGCGCAGGGAAGACGACCACGATCGGAAAACTCGCTCACATTGCCAGCAAATCGGGCTACAAGTGCTTAATTGGAGCAGCGGATACGTTCCGAGCGGCAGCAGTCGAACAGGTAAAAGTCTGGGGACAGAGAAGTAATGTAGAGGTGATCTCGAATCCTGGACAGAATACTGATCCGGCAGCGGTTGTGTTTGATGCCATTAGTGCAGCGCAGGCGCGGGGAACAGAACTGCTATTGATTGATACAGCCGGACGACTTCAGAACAAGAAGAATCTGATGGATGAGTTGAGTAAGGTACGTCGAATTATTGACAAGAAGGCAGCAGGCGCGAAAGTGGAATCACTACTCGTCTTGGATGCGACCCTGGGACAGAATGGGCTGAGACAAGCAGAAGTTTTCGCGCAGGCAGCCCAGTTAAGTGGAGTCGTGTTGACGAAACTGGATGGAACAGCGAAGGGCGGGATTGCCTTAGCCGTGGTGGAACAGTTGGGATTGCCCATTCGATTTATTGGGGCGGGAGAAGGGATTGAGGATTTACGACCTTTTTCAAGCTATGAGTTTGTCGAGGCTTTGATCAGCGGGTAGTTCTGCGGCTCGCGGAGTAGGGAGGGGGGAGAACCCAAACTTAGATTGTTTCCTATCTATCCCCCTATCCAATTTTCTTGGATGCGGCTCAATCCGCTTTAAATTGCTAACTTTGCTGAATTTCTGGAAGTTATCGACTGTAAACATGTCGTAAAACAGGGAACTGTGTATAATCAGTGCCAACAACCCCGATCGCGGTTTTGTTCGATCAGATGAGCTTTTCTCCTAATCGCGCAAAACGCAGATCGATTCAAGCGGTCAGCACCTCGCAAAACTCTGTAAAGGGGGGCAGCGAAATGTAGCACTGTCCGCTAAGATTGGTTTTCACAATCAACGATCGTGTTGGTTCCCTTCGTTCACTTTAATCGCCCGAATGACTGCTGTGCCCCTTCCTCGTCCTTCATCTCAACCGCCTGAGCGCAATAACTCAGGGTCTGCTGACGTAACACCAGTGTTTGCCCTTAAGGAACTGGTGGCACGCCTGAATCGGGAGCAGCACAAAATTCAAGACTTACTGAGTTCGCTTGGATTTGCCCTCCGTAGCTTCAGCAATTTGAATCAATTTCTGGAACTTATTCCGCTGATGGCAAGTCGAGTTACTGATGCTGACGGCGGTGCGCTCGTTTTGTTCCGCCCGAATGGACAAGTGAAATTAGAACGACTCCACTGTCAGGATGCAAGATGGGGTCAAGAGCTACGCAAAGGCTTAGAGACAGCAACTCGCCAGACGACGGCTTCTTTGACCGGATTGCCCCCTGGAGAAGCCTTAGCGCGATCGTCCCAAGTCGTCGCGATGTTAGATCATCAGTTGACGCGACACTTAGGCGGCGAAATTCAGATTTTTGGAACCGGGATTCTGGTGAGAAATCAGGAGCGGGGGCGGCTTTATGTCTTTAGCCGTGAACCGGATTACGCCTGGACAGAGACGAGACAAAAACTTGTGCGACTCGTCGCGGATCAAACGGCAGTTGCGATCGAGAACGATGAACTGACGGTCGAATTGAAGAAGAAAGAAAGACTCGATCGAGAATTAGAGATCGGAGCCGATATCCAATTGCGATTGTTGCCGCGTCAATGTCCTGCGATCGAGGGGATTGAACTCGCCGCGCTTTGTAAAACGGCAAATCGAGTCGGTGGCGATTATTACGACTTTATTCCAGCTAGCTACGGTGAGGCTCGTAAGACCAATCCTGATAACTCTCAGGAAAAGTGGAGCGTCACGATCGGGGATGTGATGGGCAAAGGCGTTCCAGCGGGTCTGATTATGACCATGACGCGCGGAATGCTGAGAGCAGAAGTCTTGAACGGGCATTCTCCCGCTCGAATTTTGCAGCATTTGAATCAGGTCATGTATGCCGATTTGGAGAACTCGAATCGGTTTGTCACGCTGTTTTATTCGGAATATGATCCAAAGACTCGACTGCTGTCTTATAGCAATGCAGCCCACAATCCACCATTACTCTGGCAAGCGGACAGCGATCGCATTGTGCGGCTCGATACGATGGGAATGCTGATTGGCTTGGATATTGAGACACAGTTTCAGGATGCTCAGATTCAGTTAAATCCGGGAGATACGATTATTTACTACACCGATGGGTTTACGGATGCAGCGAATCAGTATGGTCATCGGTTTGATGAGGAAAATCTGACGAGCGCGTTCCGGTGGGCTTGTCAGCATTTTGATGATCCGCAGCAGATTTTGAAGTATTTGTTTGATTGTGTGCAGCAGTTTATCGGGATGGGGAATCAGAATACCGACGATATGACGCTCGTTGTGATGCGGGTCAAGCCAAATTGATTGATTAGTCGCAACTCTTCTCAGTGTGAATAAAATGCGTCGAGTTTGAGCTTTCAAGAACTCTGACGCATCCGCTCGATCTCGCGCAGAACTCGATCGCGGCTTGCATTCAGATGAGTCACAACCATTTGAGTGGCTTGTTCTGGAGAACGAGACGAGATCGCGGTGTAGATCTCGCGATGCTCTTTGCGGATTTCGAGCACCTTGGGATTCTTTTGTAGGGTTTGAATTCTCAGCAATGCCATTTGGTCAAACACTTGATCTAACAGCGAGACGAGCCAAAGATTTTTGGAACTGCGGGCAATGGAGCGATGGAATTGATAGTCTAAATCGAGCAGTTGAGCATGGGTGGAGTTTTCGCGATCGCTTTGTTCAGCAGTCAGCACTAATTGATGCAGGTTGTCTAATTCTTCAGAAGTCGCATTTTCACACGCGCCTGCAACGGAAAGTTGCTCTAAAGCAATCCGGCAGGTATAAAGTTGAACCGCATCCTGCATCGATAGGGTCGCAACTCGCAGCGTGCCAGCGATATCACTAGTGACGAGGTTCTCTTGCTGAAGTTGGCGAATGGCTTCTCGAATCGGAGTGCGACTGACTTGGAGTTGTTTGGCAAGTTGCGTTTCGACGAGCCGGGTTCCAGAGGGTAACTCTCCCGATAAAATGGCAGCGCGCAACGCTTGGTAGGCTTGCGCCTGCAAAGATTGTCTGCGGGCGAGTGGAGCCATCCGATCGAGTTCTCCGGAGACTGAAGATTGAGCTATCTCGTCGTTGCCTGGATACAAACTGCCGTCCTCGCCTTTCTCTAACTGCTATCCCTGAGACTGCTTTCTCTTCGATTTCTAGAAAGTCCGCAATTCTCGTTTTTCCATAGATGAGAATTATTGCAGAAACTTGAACCCTTTGACTAAAAAAATAGCTGTTTTTGCATCCTGTTTTTGCGATCTTTGCATGTATACCGAATACATTTTATATTCCTGTTTCTACTTGTTTTTAGTGTCTAGAAATCGCCACTATTTTAGGTTTAAATGCTGATTGAATTTTTTGAGTAAGTAATGGGGTCTTTGTGTTGTGATCGAGTATCCGATATAGATCAGAAAAGATGAGATTAAGACAACCGGGAGCGAGAGCGGAAGAAAGACAAGATGCCGGATATCTCGATCGCGCATTTTCCGAATCCGGTCGATAAAGATCTCCAGTTTTCCTTTGATGCCAGACATTGTAGGCTCAGCATTTGTCGCCGTTGGAATTAGTTTTTTCTGCCAATAATAGTCGTGCCCAATTAATAGAAATCGCCAAAAGAAATGATCTAACCCATTCGGGGGAGAGTGAAGTACTTGCGCTAATGGCTGTTGCCAAATTGTTACACCAGATTGAACTAATTCATGGGTATGAACGGCACAATTTCCGCGATAAAGGGGCAAATCTGTGGGGATAGGATGGCTCAGTAAAAACGAGCGCCGAAATGCCACATTGTTGAGAAAATAGCTTTTTCCAGGCGTTAATTCTGTACGTCCTGAATACTGTGGAAAAATATATCCTAATGCCATTGCAGTACCATAGATTCCCACTCCATTCGTCGTAGTTTCACCTGCAACAACTTGAATCTCTGGCTGTGAGAAGGGATCCAATATTTTTCTCATCCAGTCTGGTGCATAGATGCAATCAGAGTCGTAATAGACGATGATTTCTCCGGTGGCGAGTTCTGCACCGAGCATTTTGGCTTGATAGTATTCGGTTCCGGGTGGGGCAGGACACACTTTGATCCAGGGATATTGCTGACACAACTGAGCCAAAAGCGTTTCGGGGATATCGCCACTGTCGATGAGCAGCACTTCATTCGCGGCTGTTGGAGGCGGATCTTGAGCTTCCAAACTGGCAAGCGATCGCAATAATCCGGCTAAATCAGCCGTCTCAAGATTTTCGGTTTCTAGCACGATCGAGAAATTGAATGCTGCGGACACGTTCTCACCTTCACCCTGTCAATTGTGAAACAATGCGGTAGTCTAGGTTAGCTTTGGAATTCTACCTATGACTTCTCCCTTAATTCAGAAAATCTACACCGATGGCGCATGTTCCGGCAATCCCGGTGCAGGAGGTTGGGGAGTAGTTGTCTACTTCGAGAATGGTACAGTGCAGGAGTTAGGTGGAGGATCGCCAGAGACGACCAATAATCGGATGGAGATGCAAGCTGCGATCGCGGCATTGAAATTTTTTAAGGATTCTGGACAGTCGAAGGTGATTGCTCTGTATACCGATAGTGAGTATGTGAAAAATGGAATTACGAAGTGGCTACCTGGTTGGAAGAAGAAAGGGTGGAAGACTTCGGCGGGCAAGCCTGTACTGAATCAGGATCTCTGGGAACAGTTGGATGAACTCGATTCCCCTAAAGTGGAATGGCGTTATGTGCGGGGGCATTCCGGTGATCCAGGGAATGAACGCTGTGATGTGATTGCGAGAGCGTTTTCTCAAGGTAAGATGCCTCAGTTGAAAATGCCTGATTTGCAGGTTTCTTTGACCCTTATCCCTAATGCTGCTGAGGTTGTGATGTCTGAGACTCCTAGTTCAATCGATGCGATCGAGGTTGTTCCGCGTGAAGTGCGAGTCGAACAGTTACGGAATTTGGTTGATATGTTACATATGGCAGATGAGATTGCCAGTAAGGGGTATTTGATTTCAAGTTCTGAACTGGCGGATTTGATGGATATTAATGCGAATGCTGTGACGAGCCGGGGGGATCATTGGGTGTGGCGAAATTGGGTCGTGTCACGAGTCAGACGCGAGGGAAATCAGATTTTGTGGCAGTTAGAACGAGTGGATTAAGATGAATTTGGTTGTTGAATTTTGGATTGAATTTTATGACGACTCCGAAAGAAACGATTTCTAGTCTCCTGACTCAACTTCCAGATGATTGTACGTTGGAGGATATCCAGTACCATCTCTATGTTTTAACGAAAGTTCAGCAAGGATTGGAAGCTGCAAAAACTCAAGGGACTGTTTCTCAAGAGCTTGCTGAGCAGCACTTAAATAAATGGCTTATCAAGTAGTTTGGTCACCGAAAGCGATCGCAGATGTAGATGCGATCGCAGAATACATTGCAGATCGCAGATGTAGATGCGATCGCAGAATACATTGCAAGAGATTCTCCGGCATATGCCAGTTCAGTTGTCGATCAGATTCTCAAGACAACCCGCAGTTTAGAAAAATTTCCGCTATCAGGGCGAACTGTCCCAGAATTCGGGGATGAACTGCTGCGAGAAAAAATTGTCTATAGTTATCGCATTCTTTATCAGGTGGCTGATGATGAAGTGACGATCGTGACAGTGATTCATGGAAAGCGAACGCTATAGCTCAAGTGATTAGCATCAATTTACTGAAGTTTGGTTGATTCAAAAGTTAAAGCGATGATTCTCGACAAGGATCATCGCTTTAGTTTTTTTACAGGGTGGCAAGTAAAGCCCACCTCATTCATGGGTGGGATGTAACGCTTTGCACTTTTAAGTGCTGTTCAGGTATGCGAAGATAGTAGTTATGAAGACGTTGAAATTCAAGCTTTACCAACACAAGCGGAATCGGTATTTGAAGCAAGACATCAACATTGCGGCAAATATCTATAACCACTGTATTGCACTCCATAAACGGTACTACCGGATGTGGAAAAAGCATTTGAATTGCGCGAAACTTCAAAGCCATATTGCCAAGTTGAGAAAACGTAAATCTCACTGGCAACGAATCGGCTCTCAAGCGGTACAGGATATCTGTCAACGCATTGAGAAAGCCTACCAACTGTTCTTTAAGCACCACAAGAAAGGAGTTAAGCCACCGGGCTTTAAGAAAGCCAAGAAGTACAAATCGTTCACCCTGAAACAAGCAGGATACAAGTTCTTATTAACCCGGCAATGATTGAGAGTGCATTGTACTAAGCTGCGTAGGCAATCTTGGGATGCTGAAAGTAGCTTCTGACTCTTGCAGGTAACTTTTGCAGCTTATGAAGATGACTCCGTAACCGCTGA
>NZ_JAFLCJ010000037.1:0-41199 GCF_017302695.1 Leptolyngbya sp. UWPOB_LEPTO1
TGCAACAGATACAGCACCTGGAGCCGTTCTTTACCTGTCGCCGTGGTTTGTGCCCTGAGTAGTTGTTTCAGTTCTTCAGCGCTTTCTTGAATCTCTAGCTTGTAAACGCCTGCCATCGTCGCTGACGGAATGCTACATCTGAGTTATATCATCTGTAGTCATATTTTGGAGATTTGGTATTACCACACCACTTCAATTACTGTTATGGAAAATGCTCCTCGCCTTTATTGTCAGTCAATCAGCTTCGCCATCTCAAAGTTTGCTCTTTGACAGGATTAATGAAGGCTCGATGTTCAGATTGCGATCGCGCAAATTCTGCCTTCAATTGGTAGTACCATCGCGCCTGAGTATCTGCATCTTTGATCAACATCAAGCCTGGATTGTGCTGTAATCCAATCTTCTGTTTGACGACCATGTCTCGATCTTGATTCAAGAATGTTCGAGTGAGCGGAAGTAAAAAGGGCTTCAACAGATTGAACCAAGGGATTGTTGAATAAAAGAGCGTAGTAACTTCTGTCTCGGTATCATTCAGCGGAGTCATCGTCGTTAGATTGCAGACTCGATGTCGCTTTGTAATCACTTGCTCAAATCGTACTCCTGGAAGTTGGAAGGAGATTTCGACTTCTGGATCACCACCTACTAAGTCGTAGAGAAGGGTCGATCGCTCTAATTTATGCCGCCGCATCGTAAATCCGAGCGGAGACGGATCAAACGTTTTTACTTCTTCTGCCAGGGTCGGATCAGCCCGCCACCACCACGCTCGATGCACAAAAGGCACATGCGCTGGATCCATTAACCCGACTACCGCATGATCTAAGTACGTTGGAAAGTTCATCACAACAGCGGCTTGATACGTCGTGTCAAAGCCAGGAACTTGAGGCGGCTCATCTTGGGGAGACTGCTCTCCGATGTAAATCCAAATATTGCCTTGTGCTTCTCGAATTGGATACGATCGCACTCGAAATTTAGAAAAATCTAGCGCTTGATCCTCAGTCAACGCTGGAATCGCAGTACATTGTCCGGCTGCGTCAAACTTCCAGCCGTGGTAAGCACATTCCACCTCAGTACCGTCAAATCGCCCGCAACTCAGCGGAACAGCCCGATGCGGACAGATATCTCTCAGTGCAAAGACTTTGCCCGCCTGAGTCCTGCCGAGTAAAATCGGTTCATTGAGCAGGGTTTTCGCGATCGTTTGTCCCGGCTTCAAACTTCCACCCGGCAGCGCATAGTACCAAAGGTCGCGCAAAAACAAAGGCTTGTCCATCATTTTGCTGCCCGTACTAATAGCCAACTCACTGCCCCCAGTCCCAACACAGTCGGCAACCAAGCTGCCAAGATCGGCGTGAAAATCTCCAACCGCCCAAACGCATCACAAACAAACGACAGCAGGTAGTAAGTAAAAATGATCAAAATACTAATCGCAAAACTTGCACCTCTGCCGCCTCGTCGGGGTTTCGTGCCCAACGTCGAACCTGCTAATCCAAAAACCAAGCACACAAATGGAAAGGCAATTTTCTGCTGAATTCTCATTCTCAATTGATTGGCGCGCTTCTCATCGCCACTTTGGTTGACCAATTGGAGATAATCCTGAACTTCGGCAATATTCATCTCTGCCGAATCAGTTTTGTGAGTGGCTAAATCCAGCGGGGTTCGGGGCAATTGAATCTGCTGCCGCTCGAATTTGAGAATATTGCGGTAAGACGCATTCGGATCAACTAGGTAAATTGTGCCACTGAAAAAGTCCCAGGTTTGATCCTCATAGTTCCAGCGAGCAGAATCTGCACTAATGATCTGATTCACCCCGTTTTGAGAGAAATCCAGCACCGTTAAGCCCTTCATTTGCTGCCCGTCGAATCGTTGAGCATAAAAAATCCGATCGAGCATTTGTACACTCTTTCCATCGGGCTGCTTCTCATCGCGATACTGCTGAAAGACAATATTCTTCTCATCAAACTTCGGCTTATCTTGCTTTAATGCTTGTGATAACGTTTGAGTCGCTTGATATTTTGCTGCCGGAACAATTGCTTCATTAAAGCCAAAAGTCATCACAGAAACGAGAAAGCTCAACACGATCGCAGGTGCAACCAGTCGATAGATGCTAATCCCGACACTTCGCAGCGCAATCAACTCACTGTCAGTCGAAAGCCGACTATAGACCATTAACGTCGAAAGCAAGGTTGCCATTGGAAAAGAAAGGCTAGCAAACTCTGGCAGTCGCAAGAGAAAAACGCGAGTTGCGATCGACAACGGCAAGCCCATTTCTGTCATCTGGCGAATCAGATCAAACACCGCTCCTACCGACACCAGAATCGATGTAAACGCTGCCACGCCAAAGATAAATGGACCCGTCAATTGTCCAGCAATATAGCGATCGAGAACCGAAATCGGTGCGCGGGTAGGAGCTAAAGACATAATCTAGGGTTGAAAATTGTCACCGAGATAATACTGGCGGACTAAGGGATTGTTGTAAAGTTCCTCAGCACTGCCCGAGGCAAGAATCTGACCATCTCGCATGATGTAAGCGCGATCGATAATGGCTAACGTCTCGCGCACATTATGATCGGTGATCAGAATCCCCATATGGCGATCGCGCAATTGCGCCACGATCGTTTGGATTTCAGCAACGGCGATCGGGTCAACGCCTGCAAACGGTTCGTCTAATAATAAAAATTTGGGTCCGTCTACCCCTGTTGCCAAAGCCCGCGCGAGTTCTGTCCGACGACGTTCTCCACCCGACACTTGAATTCCGAGCGAAGAGGCAACTTTTTCTAATCGAAATTCTTTCAGCAAACTGTTTAAGCGATCGTTCCACTGCCAGCGCGGAACCTTGGTTTGCTCCAGCACGAGTAGAATATTTTCTCGTACGGTTAAATAGCGAAAAATGCTCGCTTCTTGAGCAAGATAGCCAACTCCGAGATGAGCGCGTTTGTCGATCGAGAGATCCGTCACTTCTTTATCATTCAACCAAACCTTACCGCTGTCTGGCTTTTCTAGCCCAGTTGCAATATAAAACGTCGTCGTCTTTCCGGCTCCGTTGGGACCAAGCAGCCCGACAATCTCACCTTGACCCACAGACAAACTGACGCGATTCACCACTGGGCGATCGCCAAACGATTTGTGAATATTTTCTAGAACGATTCTCAAAACCCGCTCCTAAAACCTGAAAAAGAGGGGACGTAACTCGTTAACGACTCGACCGAAACTGAGATTGTGGGCTAAAAGGAGCAGGAGCCGCAGGTGCAGGCGAAGCAGGAGCCGCAGGTGCTTCAATCAAATAGACCGCTTCTACTTGTTTATTCGGTTGAGGGAGCGCCACAAACCGCCCTTCATCGACTAAATACGTAATCGTTTCTCCCCGCAAACTATTGCCCTGTTGCAAGACGTAGACATCCCCTTGCAGAACAATCCGGCGTTCGTTGCTGTAATAAATGGCTTGAGCAGAAGTGGCTTGAATCTGACGAGCAGGATAGTTAATCTGGACGTTACCTTTTGCAACGACAACCCCTGTTTTCGCGTTTGCCTCAGTACTATTGGCGCGCAAGGTAAGCGGAGTCGAGCCTGCGGGTGCTTGAGCGATAGAAACACGTCCATTCGCAAGCACAGCAGCGGCGATGATCGGCAGAACTAGGAGAGAACGAACGGAGAAGCGAGACATGAGTGGAGACTGGGGATGAGGGTGAACAGGACGAATCGAATATATCACTATCAGAAAGTTAAGCGTATGCGATCAATGAATTCTTTGACATCGGGCGATCGTGCGAATAAATTTCAAGACGAGCGATCACGAAGACAAGTTTCTATATACATGACTCTTCAACGATTTGCTGTGATTTTCTGGATGATTGGTGGACGGAGAAAAATTTTATCGACAGATTCAAGTGGTGGATCGTCAGTCAAAACGATTTGATCAACGCGATCTTGTCCTGCGGCTTGAATTTCACTGAGTAAGGCTGATACATCTTCTACGAGTTGCTCAACCTCAATCCCACCATATTCAGGTTGATAGTCGCTTAATCGATTTAATCCCTCCCCTATCAGAATGACGGCTCCGCGCCAGTTGTAATTGCCTAAATGGTAGAGTCCCACCGCAATCTGTAAAATGCCCTGATAGAATTTTTTATCGACGACAGGAGCTTCGATCCAAATCGCTTCTAAGGTGTCATGGCAGGCGTAGAATTCGCCCTGATTAAATTGCTCGATTCCCTGCCAAAATTCTTCTGGGATGTCTGTGTCCATGCTGTGATTTTATCGCTAAACACTATCTTGCAACTGCGCCTGCAGCGATCGCTCTTGTTCCACCCGAATTCCCAAGTTCGCTGTCGTCTGTCCCTGTCCCCACAAGACCCAGCGACTTCCACTCGGAAGTGTATTCAAACTGCTCGAATTCTGCGTCAGCCAAACGATGGTTCCTTCAGGCAACCGATCTGATTTCACATCCTGATGCGGCTGAACCTCTGCTAAGGTTTCCAAAACCAGTTGCCGTCCCCGGATTGCCCCAGATTCTGCTGTCCACACTCGAATGCTCAAGGTCTGTCGCTCTCCGTAAAAATACAGCGATGCCGCAGTCGTGACTGCCTGCTCAAATGCTTCACGATCCCAAGTTGCCGCACTATCTAAGGCAATCACAATCTCTTGCCCACTGGTTAGAATCTCTAACTCTCGCACGCGCAACTCGCCATACCGAGCACTACTGCGCCAATGAATCATCCGCATCGGATCGCCCCAACGATAGGGACGCAGCGATCGAGTGATGCCCTGCGTCGAATTCTGCGCCCGCTGCGACTGCATTTGCAAGCTCATCTCTTGCCCGATCTGATCAATCAACGGGCAGCGGCTCAACGGCAAAACCTGTGGGTAAATCACCGCGATCGCATCGGCTCGAAACGTCTTGCGATACCAAAACAAACCCAAAGGAGCTGCCGTTCGCAGTTGCACTTCATGCCAGCGGTAAATTCCCCGCTGCTCGGCTCGATGCTGGTAAACCCAGTAATAAGGAGTGGTCGGATGAATCAATTCCACAACCTTTTCAACAGGCTTGCCGAAGACAGACGGAATGAAATCGGTTGCTTGAATCAAAGTTTTTCTTTGTCGAGTCGGATTTTGAATAAACAACTCGATCGTTAAATTCTCACCGACACTCACGGGCTGAATTGGACGGCGGGTGATCGATAATCGGGACAGCGTTCGTCGGGAGAGACTAGCCGCGATCGCCAACAGCGCTAACACAACGCCGCTCATGACATATAGCCAACCGGACATCGAATTCGTCGCCGCGAGAAAGAAGAAAATGCCCATCCCCGCCAACAACCCACCGCTATAAGCCGGATTGATCCAATGAGATTCGAGCCAGTCTGTAAGGCGAGAAATACGCATGAGAGTTCTGTAAAGGCTTTGCAAAGGGACGTGATTTCAGAATGCACCAGACTGTGAACCGAGAGAACCTTTTCGATGAAGAGTTTCCCGGAATTTTTCGCTCAGCTGATCACAGCCTCAGTGCTTTATCCGTACAAAAACTTTCTGCAAACTTTTTCTCTCCGTATTTCTACGATGCCATGACATCAGGTACAGTCTGGGGAATCAGAGTATTTCTCTAGCCGCCCCCTCGTCAACTTGCCCATTCCCCTCGATCCCGGCGAAATACGGAAGCCTGAGTATATGACACAAGTAAATCCTTTTGACGAGTCGGTTAAATCTAGCTCGCGTTCTCGATCGCTGACTGAACCTGTTGCGGTTCCTCCTCCTTCCATTCCTCTCGGAGCCAAACGCAATCCAGTTCCCGCTACGCCGCGATCGATGCCACCGAGTTCAGTGCCGACGATTCGACAACTCGTTCAAGATGCGTATGCGAAACAGGCATCTGATATTCACCTGCGCGTGGGTGAACCCGTTCGCTATCGGATTCGAGGGCAAATGATCCGGCAAAATCAAGCCGCAGTCACCCCCGACATGTTCGATCGCTTTTTAGCCGAGATGCTCACTCCCGAACAGTGCGAACGGTTTCGGCAAGAGAAAGAACTTGATACCGCCATCTTCTATCCTGGTTTCGTCCGCTGCCGGGTGAACTGCTTTGAGAGTTTGACGGGCGGCGCGATCGTACTTCGTCTGATTAGTCTAGAGGTTCCCACGATCGATCGACTGGGCTTACCTTCAGTGCTCAAACATCTAGTCAGCTATCAGCAAGGCTTGATTCTCCTCACAGGACCCACTGGCTCCGGAAAATCGACCTCGATCGCGGCAATGATTCGCCACTTGAACGAGACCGATCAGCGCCATATTGTCACGATCGAAGATCCGATTGAGTATGTTCACACCTCGCAGAATTGCCTGATTAGCCAACGAGAGGTCGGACTGCATACGCATGAGTTTGAACACGCACTCAGAGCGGTTTTGCGCGAAGATCCAGACGTAATTTTGATCGGGGAAATGCGCGATCGCGTCACGGTCGATACAGCCTTAAAAGCGGCTCAAACTGGGCATTTAGTCCTTGGAACCCTGCACACAAAAAGCGCGATCGCAACTGTGAATCGTCTGCTGAATATCTATACGCCGGATGAGCAGGACGCGATGAGAGTTCAGATTTTAGAATCTCTGATTTCGGTTGTGGCTCAGCAATTGTTACCGACGACAGACGGACATCGAACTGCGGTGCATGAAATCTTGCTCAATACACCTGCAATGCAAGATTACCTGCTCAAAGGCAATGATATCGAAGCATTCCAATTGATGGAGACTGGCACCAATGAAGGAATGCAAGTGATGAACCAAGCGTTGTGTGAGTTGATCTTACTCGGCAAAATTACGCCTGAAGATGCCGTGAAAGCGTCTCCAGATTTGGGAGATCTCCGCCGTCGCGTCCGTAATGAAGGCTACGATCCAGGACGGTCTTCAAATCGGGAATTTGATCCGTCTGCACGAGATTATCATCCGGCTTAAATCCGATTTTGAAAATTGTTGAGTCTTTGCGATCGTATTTCGTGTGAAATAGCATCGTTGACGATCGCAAAATTTATGTCTTTTGACCAACCCGCTCAATTTCTCCAAATCGATCACTTCCTCGCCAATGAGGATCGTCTGAATCTCTTGGAATATGTACTCGATCGCGAAGCTGATTTTGTCCCAACCAGCACTGCAACTGGCGACCTCGACTATCGCAAATCCTGGATTCTCTATCACTTTGAAGCGTACGAAAACTGGATGATTCAGAAAATCACACCGCTCCTGCCGCGTCTGTTCCATGCCTGGAATATCGAACCCTTTGCCATCTCACAAATTGAGATTCAACTCACCGCTCACAACGACGGTCACTATTACAAAATCCATAACGATAACGGTAGCCCAGATGCAGCAACTCGAACCATGTCGTATGTCTATTATTTCAACCGAGAACCGACAAACTTCTCAGGCGGAGCATTACGGCTTTACGACATGCGAATCGAAAATGGACACTACGTTCAAGCAGAGACTTACCGAGACATCCAGCCCGTGAATAATCGGATTGTGTTCTTTCCGAGCCATTGCCTGCATGAAGTCTTACCGATTTCTTGTCGATCGCGCAATTTTGCCGACAGCCGTTTTACACTAAATGGCTGGGTTCGTCGCGAAGCGACCGAGTATGTCTAAAATTAACAAATGTTGCTAATGCTAGGAAATTTGTATGACTCCTCACGTTGAAATCTACACCTGGAGTGCCTGTCCCTTCTGTATTCGGGCAAAAGCGTTACTCGATCGCAAAGGTGTGCAGTACACCGAATATTGTCTCGATGGCGACGAACCCGGACGGGCAAAAATGGCAGAACGCTCAAACGGTCGCCGCTCTGTCCCACAGATTTTTATCAACGATCAGCACATCGGAGGGTGTGACGACATTCACGCCTTGGATCGATCCGGCAAACTCGATCCGCTGCTTGCTGCCTAGATCAATGTCTCGATCAATTTGGGAGTTGGTGACTCCAATTCCCACTCTACCCACTTTTCTCTAACGGACTGAGCTGCTGTGAAAATTGCATTTATCATCGATCCGATCGATCGCCTCGACCCGACTCACGACACCAGCGTGGCATTTATGGAAGCTGCCCAGCAACTTGGGCACGAAGTCTGGATCACACAGGCGAATCGGCTCAGTGTCGTTCAAGGCAAAGCCCATGCGACTTTAGAGCGAGTCACACTTGTCCCAGTCACCCTCGGCGAAAATCGGTGGATTGCAGTTGACCAGTGGTTTCAAACTGAAGCACCTGTGTTTCTTCCTCTCGAAACCATGGATGCAGTCTTCATGCGCACTGATCCTCCGGTCAATACAGCCTATCTCTATGCAACGTATATTCTCGACTACGTTAATCCGGCTAAAACAAAAGTGATCAACTCACCGTCAGGAATCCGCGCCGCGAATGAAAAAATGTATGCGCTGCAATTCACTGAGGCGATTCCTGAAACGATCGTCACGCAAGAAAAGCGCGTCATCCTGCAATTTTTAGAACAGCAAGGAACCGCCGTTTTAAAGCCGTTAGGCGGAAAAGCGGGCGAAGGAATTTTGTTCTTGCAAGCGGGCGATCGCAATCTCAACTCGATGATTGAAATCAGCACTCAGCAAGGCACATTACCGATCATGGTGCAAACCTATCTGCCCGAAGCCAAAGACGGCGACAAGCGGATTATTCTGCTCAATGGTGAACCGATCGGAGCCGTCAATCGCATCCCGACGGGCAATGAATTTCGAGGCAATATGGCAGTTGGGGGCAGAAGTGCCCAGACCGACATTACCGATCGCGAAAAAGCCATCTGCAAAATGCTGGCTCCCACACTGCAAAGAGATGGGCTTTTCTTTGTCGGCATCGATGTGATTGGGGGCTACTTGACCGAAGTGAATGTCACCAGCCCAACCGGAATCCGCGAAGTCGATCGACTCAATCACACCCAGTTAGCGGTACAAGTGATCGAATCGATTCAGAACCTCGAGTCGAAATGATAAAATCCTTCCAGCAATTTCAACTGGCGATTCATTAAAGAAGGTAGCCAGCCACAAGCCCCCTTGTACTGGCTACCCGCTCGCAAGGGCGACTTACCCGACCCTTGCTCGACTAAGCTAACTTAACGCTGAGGTCGGCTAGGCAAAGGCAGAATAAAGAAATTGCAGATAAATGATGAAGTTCTCAGCGCTCGTACGTACCGTCAGGCTAGTTTGTGAACTGCAATGATCAAAGAATTTGCGCCGTGGCAAGAAATTTGGAACAGAGTCAAGACAACGCTGCGCCAAACTGCCAGAGTCTGGATTCCAGCTTCTGCAATCGCAGGCAGTGTGATTGGGCTGCGAACCACTGGAATCATACAGCCCTGGGAATTAAGCTATGTTGATAGTTTCTTTCAGGCACGTCCGGCGGAGCCAATTGACGATCGCATCGTGATTGTCGGTATTCGAGAAGCAGAATTACAACAGCATGGATGGCCGCTCAACGATCGCACCTTAGCCGCATTGCTCACCCAAGTTGAGCGTGCCAAGCCGCGCGCGATCGGGCTGGATATTTACCGCGATCACGCCGTCAGAGAAGGCAATGCTGAACTCGAAAGAGCCTTTCAAACCATGCCGAATCTGATCGGCATTCAGAAAATGCCTGATCCTGAAAGTCCAGGTGTTGCAGCTTCTCCAACGCTCAAGAAGCTGGGACAAGTTGGATTTAACAATGTGATCTTCGATCCTGATCGCAAGATTCGACGGGCAGTCCTATATTGGTTTGAAAATCGTCAGAAATTTCGGAGTTTCTCGATGATGTTAGCGCTGCGCTATCTCGAAAACCAAGGCATTCGCGAAGAGGGAGCGCCTCATGATGCCAAAATTCTAAAGCTTGGACAAGCGATATTTCCCCGATTTCAACAGAATGATGGGGTTTATGTGAATGCAGATGATGGGGGATATCAGATCATCGCCAATTTTCGAGGTGGGGCAGGACATTTCCGAACGGTGATGATGCAAGATGTCTTGGATGGAAAAGTGCCAGCCGAGCAGTTGCGCGATCGCATTGTTTTGATTGGCTCGCTCGCACCGAGCTTAAAAGATTTTTCAGCCACACCCTTTAGTGGAGGTTTCACTCGTACGCCTATCGAAGTGGCAGGGGTGGAAATTCAGGCGAATTTTATTAGCGAAATTTTGAACGTGGCACTCGGGCAGCGCAGGCTTTTGAAAAGTTGGAGTGAGCCTGTCGAATACATCTGGATTTGGACATGGGCGCTAATTGGCACTAGTGTTTGTTGGCGACTGCGTTCTCCTCAGCGCAGTTTTCTGGCAGTCGTTTTGCTAGGTGGGGGACTTACCGGAATTTGCTACGGATTATTTCTGGCAGGGTGGATTGTGCCCTTTGTGCCCGCAGCGATTACTTTAGTCACTTCAGCCACGGTTGTGATTGCTGCGATCGCGCATTCTCAAGAAGAGTTAAAGCGATCGAAAGAGTTTCTTTCGCGTGTGATTAATTCCATTCCTGATCCGGTATTTGTCAAAGATGCTGAGCATCGGTGGGTAGTTCTGAATGAAGCGTATTCTAAATTACTTGGAAAACCGCTCGAAGAATTAATCGAGAAATCGGATTACGAAATTTTTCCAGAACATGAAGCAGATGTGTTTCACCAGCAGGATGAATTAGTGTTCAGATACAAGAATGAATTAGAGCACGAAGAAGAATTTACAAGTACGAATGGTGTGACTTACCACATTGCAACAAAGCGATCGCTACACAAAGATGCGGCTGGAAATCTATTTTTAGTCGGTGTCATTCGCGACATCACACAACGGAAAACGATTGAAGAAGAATTGAGACGAACAACCGAAGAGTTATATCAGTCAAATGTGGAACTACGCTTATCGCAAGACAGATTGAACTATATTGCCAATCATGATGCGTTAACTGGATTACCGAATCGGATCTTGTTGTACGAACGGATCAAACAAGCGATCGAGATGACGAAGGCAAGTAATCAAATTACCGCTTTACTGTTTCTCGATTTAGACGGATTTAAACAGATTAATGACACATTAGGACATGCAATTGGTGATTTGCTGTTACAGGCAGTTGCCAGACGGCTCAGCGGTTGTTTAAGAACGAGTGATACAGTCGCGCGTTTAGGCGGGGATGAATTTGTTGTGCTGCTACCCGCAATTCCAGACATTCTGACCGTGACGCAGATCGCTAGAAAGATTTTAAGCCGTTTATCACAAGCATTTGCCATTTCGGGACAGACCTTATTGGTGACGACGAGCATCGGGATTGCGATCTTTCCAGAACATGCAGATGATTTGGAACTACTTATCGAGAAGGCAGATGAAGCCATGTATCACGCTAAACGATCGGGTAAAAATCAATTTTCGATCGCCGATCGTATTCCCGTCGAAAACCATGACTAATTGGCAGAATCCGTCGATAGAGAGTGTTTGCCATCTCTGAAAACGCTCACACTGGGAGGCGCACTCCTCAGAAACTTAAAAGATGCAGTTTCCAGAGACGTTTCGCGCGCTCGAATCCCGAAACTACCGCCTGTTTTTCATGGGGCAAGGACTTTCTTTGATTGGAACTTGGATGAGCCAAACTGCCTTAATTTGGCTGGTTTATCACTTAACGAATTCTGCATTACTTCTGGGAGTGGTCGGATTCGCGCAGCAAATTCCGAATTTCCTCTTGAGTCCGTTTGCAGGCGTTTTAGTTGATCGTTGGAACCGTCAACATACTTTGATTGCGACTCAGGCTCTGTCCATGCTGCAATCTTTGCTGTTAGCTGTTTTAGCGTTTAGCAACGCGATCGATCTCTGGCATATTATTGCGCTCAGTGTGTTTCAAGGCTGCG
This sequence comes from Leptolyngbya sp. UWPOB_LEPTO1, assembly GCF_017302695.1. Classification (NCBI taxonomy): domain Bacteria; kingdom Bacillati; phylum Cyanobacteriota; class Cyanophyceae; order Leptolyngbyales; family Leptolyngbyaceae; genus Leptolyngbya; species Leptolyngbya sp. UWPOB_LEPTO1. Next base: position 11,824 of record NZ_JAFLCJ010000037.1, read on the forward strand.
TCAATGCGGTCGATATTCCTGCGCGCCAGTCGTTTGTCGTGCATTTAGTTGATCGACCAGAAAATTTAGGAAATGCGATCGCGCTCAATTCTTCGATTTTTCGTGGAGCGCGATTGATGGGTTCTGCGATCGCGGGATTATTAATCGCAGCAGTGGGCATTCCCGCCTGTTTTGCGATTGATACGGTTAGCTATGCCGCTGTGATTGCAGGGCTGTTTGCCATGCGGTTGCGAAAGCGCGAGATGCCAATCCCTTCACAAGATGAAACCGTGCCTCGGCCTATACAATCAACCTCATCCCTATCAACCTCATCCCTAATCATTGGAGGATTGCGTGTCTATTACTGCTAGCGATCGAGATCAGGTTTCATTGAAAACGTGGATCGGGGTATTTGGCACGGTCTTGGGTGCATTTATGGCAGTGTTGGATATTCAAATTACGAATTCCTCGTTAAGAGATATCCAAGCCGCTCTCGGAGCGACTCTAGAAGAAGGATCTTGGATTTCGACGTCTTACTTAGTTGCGGAAATTGTGGTGATTCCGCTGACAGGTTGGCTGTCGCAGATCTTCTCAGTTCGTCGCTATCTCCTCGTCAATGCTTCTCTGTTCATTCTTTTCTCGATCCTGTGTGCATTTGCTTGGAATTTACCCTCGATGATTGTGTTTCGAGCACTTCAGGGGTTCACGGGTGGTGTGCTGATTCCAATGGCATTTACTGTGCTGCTGACGACTTTACCACCGTCGAAACAACCGACTGGGATGGCATTGTTTGGTATTACAGCAACCTTTGCACCATCGATCGGGCCAACCTTCGGAGGTTGGTTAACTGAAAACTTTAGCTGGCACTATGTTTTTTATATCAATCTGATTCCAGGCGTGTTATTGCTCACAGCCGTTTGGTATGCAATCGATTCCCGCCCGATGCAGCTCGATCGCTTAAGGGATGGCGATTGGGGTGGCGTGATTGCGATGGCGATCGGGCTTGGATCTTTTCAAGTCGTGCTTGAAGAAGGCAGTCGAAAAGATTGGTTTAGCTCTGATTTGATCGTTCGATTAGCCGTGATTGCTGTAATCTTCTTGAGTATTTTCTTCTGGATTGAACTGACTCGGAGGCAACCGTTTATCGATCTCAGATTGATCAAAGAACGCAATTTTGGACTAGCCAGTGTCATTAACGTTGCACTTGGGTTAGGACTGTACGGCTCAGTTTATATTTTGCCGCTTTACTTAGGACAGATTCAGGGATACAACGCGCTACAAATCGGTGAAGTGCTGATGTGGGTTGGATTTCCTCAATTACTGGTGATTCCGTTTGTTCCCCGGTTGATGAAAATCGTGGATGTGCGGCTCTTGATTGGAGTTGGGGTGAGTCTGTTTGCTGTCAGTTGTTTTATGAATTCGACTTTTACGAATTTGACCGGGATGGATCAATTGCGAACTGCTTTACTGGTTCGGGCGGCAGGGCAGCCTTTGATTATGGTTCCACTTTCGACAGTCGCGACAGCGGGCTTAGCGCCTAATCAAGCGGGATCAGCGTCTGGATTGTTTAATATGATGCGAAATTTGGGTGGGTCGATTGGTATTGCCGCGATCGCAACGCTCCTCACTCAGCGCCAGCAATTTCACTCCAACCGTTTAGGAGAAAGTATTTCTAATTTCAATCCTGCCACTCAAGAGCGATTGAATCAGCTGACACAATATTTTGTCAGTCGAGGTTCGGATTTAGCCTCCGCTCAAAATCAGGCATTAGCCGCGATCGATAATGTTGTGCGTCGTGAAGCCTATATTCAAGCGTTCAATGATTGCTTTTACTTCATCGGATTCGCATTGCTCGTCAGCGGTATTGCAGTGCTATTTTTCAAGAAGGTTAAAGCCTCAGGCGTGAGTGCTGGACATTAGCAGAGTCAAGCTTGTTCGTGCATTGAGCAACCGGAGCGTCATAAAACGCTGGTTTCTGATGTTGCAACGGAAACATCTTTTCTGTTCTTTAACCAATAGGTCATCATTTCTCCGCGCCCTTTTACCTCAATCACTCCTCGTGGCTCAAAATGATGTGTCTCTACTAGCCGCAGATAAGTTGCTTCTGTGACTTGAATCCCACCTGCAACTCCGTGAGACTCCATACGACTTGCAATATTCACGGTATCGCCCCACAGGTCATAAATAAATTTCCGCAACCCAATCACGCCCGCAACGACTGCACCCGTATTCATTCCAATCCGAATGCTAAAGGCTTCGCCCGTCTCTAAATTGAATTGATTAATCGCCTTTTGCATGTCAATTGCCATGTCCGCGACTGCGATCGCATGATCGTCACTCGGATGTGGTAATCCGCCCACGACCATATACGCATCACCGATCGTTTTAATTTTCTCTAATCCATGCTGTTCTGCTAAGCGATCGAAGCGCGAAAAAATTTGATTCAATAACCCCACCAACTCCTGGGGCGAGGTTCGAGCCGACAAACTGGTAAAGCCAACAATATCCGCAAATAGAACTGTTACATCTCCAAAGCCATCGGCAATATGCGGCTGAATCTCATCGGGCGTTTCTTTGAGCCGTTGCGCGATCGGGCTTGGCAAAATATTCAACAGGAGACGTTCGGACTGGGCTTGTTCTGCTGCCAGCTGTTGAGCAGTCTCTTGCGTCATCGACAGGGAAGCTTCCAGATCATTGAGTGCCTTCTGCAACTGATCAACCGCAGGACGAAACACCAAAATTCCTTCTAATAGCAAGATCAGCATCAGCAATCCGAACAGACTCAGTTCTACCGCTCGGAGTTGTGCAATTCCTTCTTGTGCCTGCTGGTTGTAAGACAACAGCAACTGATTAATCCGCTCAGAAAATTCTTTCCCACTTTCTCGAATTTCCTTCAGATAGTATAAAGTTTGAGCAGGTCGCTTCCGACCCGATTCCAGTTGCATCAACGCTTCAACTGCTTGCCGAATCCGACGATGCGAGGGGACAAGGGCATCCGCTTGATTGCGAATCTCATTGCCAGACCTGCTAAAACTCATGGCTTCCCGAATTGCACTTTGAACTTTTTGATCGGCAACCTCCCACTCTTGGAGAATGTTTTCAATCTCTTGAATCTGTGTCGCATTACTTTGAGTCGAATCAATTTGTAGTGCCAAAGTCGCTTCTCGTAACTGCCAACTTAGCATTCTCTGTCGGCTTGCAATCTCGACGACTGTTGCATTTTGCTTTTGTTGAGACAGCATCGATTGGACGATCGCTTGACCTAAAAGCGCTAGGAATGCCACTGTACCGAGAGAAACGATATAAAGTAAAGTCAAGCGATGGGTCGAAGATCGGGGAGTTGACATGTTCAACACTTAGGAACGCAGCTAAACGCTATATTTCCCGATTGTGAAAGAGAAGTGACGATTAAACTGTCAGGATGAATGGTGTGATCGAGGAGTAAACGTGATGTTGAGTTGGGATCAAAGTTCGAGTATTGCTCTGATGCAGCGAGAGCGAGCTTGGGTTGAGATTGACCTCGCGGCACTGTCCCATAATGTGCAGCAGATTCTCAGCCTGATGTCTCCCCAGACTGAATTAATGGCAGTGGTCAAAGCAGATGCGTATGGTCATGGATCTGTGACTGTGGCGCAGACCGTTCTACAAGCAGGGGCAAGCTGGCTTGGTGTAGCGACGATCCCAGAAGGCATTGAATTGCGAGAAGCGGGGATTGAAGCGCCGATCTTGGTTTTAGGCGCGACTCATACCGCTGATCAAATTCGAGCGATCGAGCATTGGCGGCTTCAACCCACGCTCTGCACTCCCAAACAGGCTTTGGTCTACTCAGAATCGGTTCGAGGCAGCGTTCTGCCCGTTCATATCAAACTTGATACAGGCATGTCTCGATTGGGGACATCGTGGGAGCAGGCGGTTGAGTTTGTGCAGTTGGTCAAGGGTTTGCCGAATTTGTCGATCAATAGCATTTATTCCCACTTGGCAACGGCTGAAGATCTCGATCCCACGATCCGAAAACAACAGCAAAAACGTTACGAAGCAGCGATTCGAGCCTGTGGATATGACGGAGCGGGCAAGCATCCCCGCTTTCATTTAGCCAATTCAGCCGGAACGATGGTTGATCCGAGTTTGCACTATGACATGGTACGGACGGGGCTGATTTTATATGGATTGTATCCAGCAGAGCATTTGCGATCGGGTTCGCACTTACCGCCAGCGTCGCGGTTGGATCTCCGCCCCGTGATGCAAGTCAAAGCGCGAGTGACCCAGGTTAAAAGGATTCAGCCGGGGACTGGGGTAAGTTATGGGCATCGATTTGTTGCCGATCGAGACACGACGATCGCGGTGGTTGGGATTGGCTATGCCGACGGAGTGCCGCGTAATCTCTCGAACAAGATGAAGGTTTTAGTCCGAGGACAACAGGCAGCGCAAATTGGCTCGATCACGATGGATCAACTCATGCTGGATGTGAGCCATATTCCAGCGTTGCAAGAAGGAGAAGTGGTGACACTCCTTGGACAAGATGGGAACGAAAAAATCTTGGCAGATGATTGGGCAAATTTGTTAGGAACAATTTCCTGGGAGATTCTGTGTGGATTTAAGCATCGCTTGCCACGAGTTTCGGTAGGTCAGCCCTATGTGGCGAAACGAGCAGTCTTTGATCCGATCAAGAGAACGCTAGGCTAATGCAGGACGCATTGTGACTCCGATCGACGATCGAAAAATTCTGATCGTTCGAAAATTCCGTCTATAGCAATCCGGTTTGAATTGTAAGATCCAGGCACGCCCCCAAACCCCCAATTCTGGGGGCTAAGAGTCTTGTTCCCCCAAGCTTGGGGGCTAGGGGGCACGACCAATCTTGCGATTCACAACCAATTTAGGATTGCTATAGTTCGCAGATTGAGCAGTTTCAACCGCCAGCATTAGAAGTTGCACATCTATAGCAAGTTAAATCGATGCAGTTGAGACTCAATGGCTTTTGGCAATAATTTCCGCAATTGGGTCTTATCTTTAAACGTCAACCGATTCTGACTCGGCACATCAAACGGAAAATATCCCGGCATGTCCGATCGCTCCATTTGTACCATCAGAACTTGCTCGGTTCGCTTACTGCTCAGGGCATATCCCGTCTCGATACATACTTTTGGACTGGGAATGAGCAGCGGAGGCGTATCGGAAATTTCAGCGATCGAAGTTGCATCGCCAATAAATAATAAGGACTGCCGAATCGATCGCATCAGAGAACTATTGAGCCGAATTGCGCCTTCGCTCAGCCGATGGGATTCGCGTAGCGTTAGAGGTAAGCGCGATCGACGATTCAAGCTTTCTACGACAGAAATCAGTTCTTCGCGGATCAGATCGCTCGACTCATCAAACTCATTTTGATAAGAAAAGAAGATTTCAGGCTCCAAATTCGCCATGACTTCTTGTTTTGAGAAATAGATTTCATGGCTCGACAGATCAATATTAGAAATTGCGTAACCGCCGCTTCCTTCGATATAGAATTCAACAATTTCACCGAGGAGATAGCGTTGGAACCACGATGATTTTTTCACCTCATCGCTATCTTCTAAAAAATCAGCCCGCAAGCCCGACTTCAGCAAACTATTCTTGCTCAACCTCAAATCGTGGGGACGTTTTTCTAGTTCCCGAATGGGTTCATACTGTTCCAAATACCAGGCTTTGAGAGCAATAATCGCCATGCTGAAATCTGCCTTCTCTTTAAAATTACAACAACACCCAAGTCTTACTCTCTGAGTGACTTCCTCACATTAATCCATTCTAGATAGAGTTGAACAAATTGGATACTTAATTTTAAGCGCCGACTTGTTAAAGACTCTCAGCTATGCCAGAAGAGGAAATATCAAATTTCGGTCTTGGGTGTTGTTGGACGAGACAGATATAAAGTGAAACAGCAGTTGTACCTCTCTTTATTTAACTAGATTTGGCTGTTTGATCTGCCAGGGAAGTTATTCACTAACCTCAATTTCAAAGATACCACTTTGTCCCCAAAGATCTAGGGCATGAAACCAAAGTTTAGAGTCTTAGAAGCACCCAATTCAATCTATATTTCTACTTGTAAATGACTAAATTTAGAAATATAAATTGCAGCGTGTAAAGCCCTGAAATTAATTGCAATAAAAAAGCGGCTCCGGGAGAAGCCGCTGTACAAGACAAGAATTTGAAACTTTAACAATATTGACCGATATCTTCGCCGCATTCATCAGCGAGATAGCACAATGCGCGGAACCGTAATCCAACGACTTCTTCGTATAACGGATTCAGTTTGCACAGAGGCGGAATGTGAAAGAGAGTCTTGCCAAAGAGCGAAACCGTTCGCTCGAATGGACACTGGGCTGGAATCGATTTTGCGATGAAGTGAGCAAATTCTGGATTTGTAACTTGGAGGTTGTCTAACTTGCGGCGCAGGGGGGCAAGGAGATCAAAGGACTTACGACTTGGTTGAGAGTAAGGTGTAGAGGCGGTTAGGGGGTGATAAACCCATCCTGAAACTGCGATAGTGTTGTGACTGTGACGATCGCGCTCTGGCGCGGAGCCACCAGGTTTCCGAAAGCTCATGCTGAAACGTTCCTTGGACTGGTGAGAGATGTGTAGAGGTAAAGGATTCCGTCCGTGAAGTGACGACTATAGGAAATGAAGCCATTCCGGGCGAAGCTTACAATTCAGAATCCGGTTGACAGACCAGTTTCTATAGTTATGTATCAAAATAGCTTCACTGATTGTAACAATTTTTACGAGATTACTACTTTCTTTGCAAATTTCCTGCAATTCGGTAGAACTTTGTTGCCACGTTTTTATGAAGTAAATTTGACACTTTTTATTCTAGTCTTTCTTTCTAAAGATAGAAGGTCATTCTCGCCACATTTACAGGATTTATATTTAATTTCTGAATGGAATTGATGCGTTTCACGAATCGCTAAAATTCACTATTCAAAAGTTAAAAATTACAGGCAGAATTCTGTAACAGAGATAACGGAATAATTTAATGTCTCGAAGCTTAATCTGCTGTCTCTCCCCTCCTCACCTGATAGTTCTTTGTACACTCCGCCCATACTGAGTCTGTCCTGCGATGCAAAAGACGATCGCTCAATTGAGAGGAAACTCAGATGCCTAGAACGCCTAGCGAATTTTCCGTGCATATCATGATGGAGGGAGGACACCGGGAAGAGGTGCGTTTCCCAACGATTCAAGAGTTTCAGAAGTGGTACAGCGGCGAACTGATGCCGAAAGCTGCCTCTGAGGATTTTATTAGCGTTCCGATTAAAAATATCCAAGGCGAATACATGGTCGTTCGTCCGGCGCGCGTCATTAGCTTGAGAGTTGAACCGCTGTTTGCAGGCAGTGTGGATCGCTATTAACTTGCTGCTGTGGAACTTGTAGGGGTAATCTATTGTCGGTTTTGATTACCCCATGTTCAGTTCTCCCCATGAAACGATCGCTGATTCTTGCAAGTCTACTTTTTCTCAGTGTGCCTGCGATCCCCTTACTTGCACAGCCCAAACCTACGACTCAACCTGCTGCCAAACCCGCTCAAGTTCCGCTTAAACCGATCGCACCCTCTACCGTTGCGGTAGATGATCAGATTTTGCGCGATCGCCGCTCTGTGCTCGGCGCAATTGATCAGAGTTTGAGATATCTTCAGACCTCGAAAGCGATTCAGGCGTATCAGAACTATCCGGTTAAAGAAATTACGCGCGATCGTGTGATCCGAAGTCTGAGACGATTTCGCCAATTACTCCTGACTGCAAAATCTGAGGCGGCACTTTCAGCGGCGATCGCAAAAGAATTTACTGTTTATCAATCAACCGGGAAAGACAATCAGGGCACGGTTGCGTTTACGGGGTATTTCGAGCCTGTTCACACGGCAAGTCGAAAAAGAACAGCGGAATATCGATATCCGCTTTATGCGCTACCTGCCGGATTTTCGCAGTGGAAAAAGCCGCATCCGACTCGCTTGGAATTAGAAGGAGCGGATGGATTACAAGGCAAGCAGGGGAAATTGCGGGGTGCAGAATTAGTCTGGATGCGCGATCGCTTGGAGGCATTCCTGATTCAAGTGCAAGGATCGGCGCGATTGAATCTCACGGATGGAACGACGATGACGATCGGCGTTGCCGGAATTACTGATCAGCCTTACAGCGGCATCGGGCGGGAACTGATTAAAGATAACAAGCTGAAATTAGAGGATTTGAATTTGCCGAATGTTCTGAAGTATTTTCAGGAAAATCCCAAAGATTTAGATGTCTATCTGCCTCGAAATCGGCGGTTTGTATTTTTTAGAAATACGTTTGGTGCGCCTGCGTTAGGAAGTTTGGGCGTTCCGCTGACGGGCGATCGCTCCATTGCCACAGATAAGTCTTTGATGCCACCAGGGGCATTGGCATTAATTCAGACGCAATTACCGATCGCGAATTCACAGAAGCAGCTTGAACAGCGATCGGTGAGTCGATTCGTTTTAGACCAAGATACCGGAGGCGCAATTATTGGAGCAGGTCGAGTTGATATCTTTACAGGAACAGGTGTACAAGCTGGCAATGAAGCTGGCTTGATTAATGCCACTGGGCAACTCTATTACTTGCTCCTAAAGTAGGACGAAAATGCTTGGCGAATAGAATTTGTCAGGCATTACTCAAAAGCTGTTGATTCTGAATTCCAATAAAAAACTCCACTGATTTCTATCAGTGGAGGCAGTTGCAACTTCAAAAACGCAGCTTTACAGTTTGCCGTAACCGCGCCAAACACCGACTAAAACGCCTTGAACTTCAACTTCCGAAGCTGGAACTTCAGTAATCGGATAAAGTTCACGATTAGGATTACCAGGCTTCAGAATGACTTTGCTGCCTTTGCGCTCAAAATATTTCAAAGTGGCTTTACCCTGGTGATGAGCCGCAACGATCGTGTCATTTTTAATCGTTCTTGCATCATTCACAGGCTGCAAAATCACAATATCGCCATCATCGATCAGCGCATCGATCATGCTATGACCACGCACTTTTAAGGCAAAATGGCTTGGTTTTAGCAGCAAGTTCGATAAGTCGAGATATTCAACTTCCACATCGGGAAAAGTTTCTACCAGACTCGTTGCTGCGATCGCGCCACGGATCGGAATTCCTTGCGGATGTGAATTGAGAATCCGAATCGTGCGGGCTTGTCCTTCCGTCCAGCCGATGTAACCCTTGTTCCGAAGGTGCTCCAGTCGGCTCTGGACAGGAGCCGGAGACTTCAAATTCATTGCGGTCATCATCTGCCGAATTGACGGAGCATGTTGGTGGTCGCGGATATAGTCAACCAGCCAATCGTAAAGTTGTTGTTGGGCTTCGGTAAGGGGTTCCATAAACTTCCTAGGTGGACATACAAACAATTAAGGGATTTTAGAACACTTGTATCACGAATTTGAGCGTTCGTCTAGTAAATTTGTTTATCGTTCTTAGAACGTTTGTATCTTAACGAGTCAAAAAATACGCAAGTGAGTTGTTCTCCTGTTTTTTCAGGTTTCCAGCGGGTTCTGAGACGAATGATTACCATGCGGTTTCGCGATCTGGTTAAGATGATGTAGTTATCAAAAGAGGCGGTAATGAATCGCCTCTTTTTTCAGCGACTCCGATTTTTCTGACGGAGTAAGGAGAGAACTTTGATCACTGGCAATTTAAAAACCACCAAATCAGATGAGATTTTTTCTGCCGCTCAAAAGCTGATGCCCGGTGGCGTTAGCTCTCCGGTACGAGCATTCAAATCGGTAGGTGGTCAACCGATCGTCTTCGATCGCGTCAAAGGTGCTTATGCTTGGGATGTCGATGGCAATCAATACATCGATTACGTTGGCACATGGGGGCCGGCAATCTGCGGTCATGCTCATCCTGAAGTCATTCGTGCGATTCAAGAGGCTGCCGAAAAAGGAACAAGTTTCGGTGCGCCTTCCGCTCTCGAGAACGTGCTGGCAGAAATGGTCATCGATGCGGTTCCCAGCATTGAAATGGTGCGCTTCGTGAATTCTGGTACAGAAGCTTGTATGTCCGTATTGCGCCTAATGCGGGCATTCACCGGACGCGAGAAAATCATCAAGTTTGAAGGTTGCTATCACGGACATGCGGACATGTTCTTGGTGAAAGCAGGTTCTGGTGTGGCAACGCTCGGATTGCCCGATTCTCCAGGTGTGCCCAAATCAACCGCAGCGAGTACCCTCACTGCGCCTTACAACGATTTGGAAGCGGTGAAGAAGTTATTTGAAGAAAATCCAGGTGAAGTTGCTGGTGTGATGCTAGAACCGATCGTTGGAAATTCTGGCTTCATTGTGCCTGAGCCTGGTTTTCTAGCAGGTCTACGTGAATTGACTCGCGAGTATGGCGCGCTGTTGGTCTTCGACGAAGTGATGACGGGCTTCCGGATTGCTTACGGTGGAGTACAGGAGAAATTTGGCATTACTCCTGATTTGACGACCTTGGGTAAAGTCATCGGTGGTGGCTTGCCGGTCGGCGCTTACGGCGGTCGTCGGGACATTATGGAAATGGTTGCTCCTGCAGGCCCGATGTATCAAGCTGGCACGCTTTCAGGTAATCCTCTGGCGATGACGGCTGGTATTAAGACCTTGGAATTGCTACGGCAGCCGGGAACTTATGAAACTCTCGATCGCATTACGTCTCGTCTGATCGCTGGCTTGCTGAATGCGGCGAAAGAAACAGGTCATGCAGCGTGTGGTGGTTCGATCAGTGGAATGTTTGGCTTCTTCTTTACCGAAGGGCCCGTTCATAACTACGAAGACGCGAAAAAATCGGATCTCAGCAAATTCAGCAAGTTCCATCGCGGCATGTTAGAGCAAGGTGTCTATCTGGCTCCGTCGCAGTTTGAGGCTGGATTTACCTCTCTAGCTCATACCGATGAGGATATCGATCAAACGATCGCAGCCGCAAAATCGGTCATGTCAAGTCTGTAATCGCGATATTGCCTCACAGTCACTTGAAAATGAATTGTGAAAAAACCGCAGAAATTATTTCTGCGGTTTTTTCAATTAGCAGGTACAGCCTTGATGACCACAATCCCCATGTCCGTTTGGATGTCCCTCTGCACAGGCTTCGCTGCAATAGAAATGGTCATTTTTCTTGACTGCATTCTCGATCGACACGATGCACAGGCAAGCTTCACACGCACATTTCATCTGAGTTACGGTTGCCATGGTTGATTCTCCAATCTTTTCCTTATTAACCTAACATATGAACAGTTATTCAGATATTAAGAAAAATAGAAGGAGCATCAATTCGAGTAACATTCTCGATTTATGCTCCAACTCAAGAAACTTTAGACGATGAGCTTACCGATAATTGGTGAACTGCAATGCTACCGGAAAATCTTCTTGTTTCATTCGCTGCATCACGGCTTGCAAATCATCTTTTGACTTCGCTGTGACGCGAACTGCATCGCCCTGAATTGAACCTTGAACTTTCTTATATTCATCGCGAATAATTTTGGTGATTTGCTTCGCGATATCTTGGCTGATGCCTTTTTTCAACTTAATTTCTTGTCGAACGCGACTTCCGCTCGCGGATTCAACCTTGCCATAATCGAAAATTTTCAAGGACAGATTCCGTTTTGCAGCTCGCTGTTGCATCAGCGTATGCACTGCATCTAGGGTAAATTCGCTATCGGTGTTAATTACGATCGCGTCAGTATTCAACTCGATCTCCGTTTTCGTGTCTTTGAGATCGTAGCGGCTGAGAACATCGCGCTTCGTTGTGTCGATCGCATTGACGAGTTCCTGACGATCGAAGTCGCTCACAATATCAAACGAAAAAGTAGAAGCCATAAAACAAAAAAGTCTTTTAGAGCGTGCTGATCAAGCTTAGTCCGATTAACGTAAAGCTGCAAACTGAGCCAATTCCGAACATCAACGATCGCAAAATGGAGAGATTCAGAATGTAAAAAATAGGATACAGAAATCGTGCCACGATCCAAGCGATCGCTGCCCATCCTGCCCATGCGGAAGTTTGATGAGTCACATACGCCATCAAGGCTGCTGCGGCAAAAATCGGAAAGGCTTCGAGCGCATTCTGATGTGCCCAAGTAGCTCGCTTTCCATAGTCCGGCAATTGATCAAAGGTGGCGCGCGGGGCTGCCATCATTTCTTTGTTCGTGAGATACCCAATCTGAGCGCGGGCGTACGCAACAACTAAAAATGGCACATAAATCCACACGACTGCGACCGCGATCGCAATCAGCAGCAAGCTCGGGACGGACAATCCAAACAACATAAAAATTTAGTCGAAATAGAACAATGTCACAACTTTGCGCTGATCTTCAGCATCGCGGCAGGTTTGTAGCAGCGTGTGACTATCATGGAACGCAAACGAAATGAGCTGTTGACAGCGAGAAATGATTTCCTGGTTACAGAGCGCACTCGCTTCGCCAAGAGAAAGGCTATTATTCTCTGGACACTCGACTAAATGCATGACGGTTTCAAGCTGCTCACGAGACTCACGGGGTTGTCGATCGAGTCCTTGCGGCAAAATCACCGTTAACATCGACGGATCAGCCCGTAATGCTCCTCGAATTGCAGCAAAATTTGTCCCGGTCGAACCCGACGTAATAATCCGGTTCCCTTCTAAAACCAACGCATACGTCATCAGTTCAATCAGAGTTTGGTGCGTAATCGGCACGTGGCGTGAACCGAGAATCGCAATCCGTTTCGACCCTGTTTGCTGAATCGTGGCGAGTTCTTGTAGAAAATCATCTACTTTAGGTAGATCGTCGATCGATTGACTCAAAGGATGTACATCTAATTGACAACGCCGTTCATTGTATCAGACACCCTTGCCTTCCGCTTGATTTGCGAATAGTTTGAGAACTTCATCACACCATTCGATATAGTCTGTTTCATAGCGAATGCCGCGCCGCAACACAAGGTAACGGTATTTTTGGGCAATTGGCAGATGATCGGAATCTGGATAAAATTTGCGCTCGATTTGGTGATACGTCGCGAGTCGCTGCTGATGCAGTTCTCGATGTCGCTGGAATTCTTCGATTAGTTTGGCAACGGAAGCGGACTGTTCGATCGCATGAGCAACGGGGATCAATTGCGCTGCCCAAAGTTTCACGAGCAAGTCTTCTTTGATCGGCATGACTTCACAAGGTTGGAGCAGCCATTCGATTAAGAATGTTTCGCCCGCTTTGGTGATGTGATAGAGCTTTTTGTCGGGTCGTCCTGCTTGCGCGATCGTGCTGACTTCAACCAATGCCTGCTCTTCGAGCTTGCTGAGTTCGCGATAAATTTGCTGGTGCGTTGCCTTCCAGAAAAAATTCACCGACTGATCAAAATCTTTTGCCAGATCGTAGCCGCTGTAAGGGCTGTCGATTAAAAGAGCCAAAATTGCGTGACTCAATGCCATAAATTTGAACCTCAAACCATTTGAATCTTAAATGCAATTTTTTGCATACAAAACTGTTGACATATTCACTTAGTTGCATATATTCTAGCAAGTGTTATGCAACTAAGTGCATAGTAATTAGGAGTTAAAACTATGCAGCAGATTCAACCACGATCGATTGGAATTGCGGTTATTTTGACAGCGTTTGGGGCGATCGCGCTCTATCAATTTCGTCCGAAAACGGTGGCAGTTGCGATTTCTGATGCTCCTGCCATTCAAGCGATAACGGCATTGGGGAGATTAGAACCGAAAGGAGAAGTGATCCAACTGGCAGCCAATCCGCCTGGAAGTCGAATTGCTGAATTGCGGGTGAAGTTGGGAGATCGAGTCCGCAAAGGTCAAATCATTGCCGTGTTGGATACGCACGATCGCGCTTTAGCAGCTTTAACTCAAGCCCAGAAGCGAGTCGGAATTGCTCAAGCAAAATTGGCGCAGGTCGAGGCAGGAGCGAAGCGAGGCGAGATTTCAGCGCAGCAGGCAACGATTGCTCGAACTGAAGTGCAATTGCGTGAGGATGTGACCGCGAAAGATGCGGCGATCGCGAAATTAGAAGCAGAAGTAAAAAATGCCGAATTGGAATTTCAGCGATACGAATTCTTAGAAAAACAGGGTGCGATTTCCACTTCTCTCAAAGATGGGAAGCGATTAACCTTAGACGTTTCGCGTCAGCAATTAGCAGAAGCAAAAGCCAATCGAAGACAGGCAGCCGAAACGATCGCGAAACAAGTCAAAGAAGCCGAAGCCACGTTAGATCGGATTGCTGAGGTGCGTCCGGTGGATATCGAGGCAGCACAGGCAGAGGTGCAAAGTGCGATCGCTGCTGTTCAACAAGCTCAAGCAGAGCTGGATTTAACAGTCGTTCGTGCGCCGAGAGATGGGCAGATTCTCAAAGTTCATACCTGGGAAGGCGAGATCATCGATAGCAAAAATGGAATTGTCTCGATCGGGCAAACGGATGTGATGTATGCCGTTGCCGAAGTGTATGAGACCGATTTGCCAAAGATTCGAGTCGGACAGGCAGCAACGATGACGAGCGTATCGGGTGGAAAACTCGCACGATCGCTCAAAGGCAAAGTAGACGAAATTGGCTTAGAAGTTGCCAAGAAAGATGTTTTGAACACCGATCCAGCGGCATCGATCGATGCGCGAGTGGTTGAAGTCAAAGTTCGACTCGATCCAGAGGACAGTCAGAGCGTTGCAGGCTTAACGAATATGAAACTGCAAATCGCGATCGGCCTTCAATAATTACTGATCTTCACTAATTTTAGGAGTAAAACAATGCCCTTAATTTCTGTCACGCGCTTACGAGTGCGCTCTGTTCGATTTCTTCCAGCATTTCTCTGGTATTCCTTCAAAAGCAATCAACAAGCAAAACAAGCTCAAGGCAACTTAGCTTCAACCATTCGAGCAGCGGGCAAAAATGTGTTTTGGACAAAGACGGTTTGGGAAGATGAAGCATCGATGCGATCGTTTATGAGATCGGGTTCTCACCGAGAAGTCATGCCAAAACTGCAAAATTGGTGTGATGAAGCTTCGGTCGTTCATTGGCAATCAGAAAGGGCAACCTCAACAACCTGGGAAGAGGCTGAAACGGCAATGTTTACGAGCGGTCGATTTAGCTCATTGACGCATCCCTCGATCGCGCACCAAAACCATCGATTTAATTGAGGCTTTTATGCTGAAACGCAGAATTCCGTTAGCTTGGAAGCAACTGACCAAAGAACGGGGACGAATGATTGTTGCGATCGCGGGAATTGCTTTTGCCGATGTCTTGATGTTCTTGCAAATGGGATTTCGCAGTGCGTTATTTGAAGGAGCCGTTCAGCTTCATCAGGTTTTGGATGGCGAGATTTTTCTAGTCAGCGATCGCTATAAAGCCGTAATTTCTCTCGATCGATTTACAGAACGGCGATTGTATCAAGCATTAGGCTATTCAGGAGTTGAATCAGTCACGCCCGTTTATCTCAGCCCAGTTCAGTGGAAGAATCCAGAAAATCAGCAGATTTGGAATCTTTATGCAATTGGCATTAATCCAGATGATCAAACAATTCTGTTACCAGAAGTGAAATCAAATACTGAATTGCTAAAACGCCCTGATACTGTACTGTTTGATGCAGGAGCGCGGCAAGAATTTGGGAGGATTCCGCAATTATTTCAAGCTTCGGGTAATGTGACGACTGAAGTTGAGCATCGACGAGTCGATGTTGTTGGATTGTTTAAGCTCGGAACTTCGTTTGGAATTAACGGGCACATGATCACGAGCGATTTGAACTTTTTACGGATGTTTCGAGAGCGGCGGCAGAAAGGCTTGATTGATGTGGGAGTCGTGAAACTGCGATCGGATGCGAATTTGGATCAAGTGCTGCAAAATCTGCGATCGGGCTTGCCAAATGATGTCCGAATCATGTCAAAAGCGGAATTTATGGAGCAAGAAAAGAGTTTTTGGAACACGAGCACGCCCGTCGGTTATGTATTTGATTTGGGTGCAGTGATTGGTTTTATCGTGGGTGCAGTTGTGGTTTATCAGATTCTCTACAGTGACGTATCTGATCACTTACCGGAATATGCAACGCTGAAAGCAATTGGATTTCGAGATACTTATTTGCTTTCAGTTGTCTTCCAAGAAGCACTGATTCTGGCATTTATTGGATTTCTGCCTGGGTTTGCGATTTCTCTAGGCTTTTATCAAGTCACAAGACAAGCAACACTTTTACCCATGGTGATGACCATAGGACGAGCAACATTTGTGTTAATGCTAACTGCAATGATGTGTACAATCTCAGCCGCAATTTCGGTCAGAAAACTGCGATCGGCTGACCCCGCAGATATTTTCTAATCATGAACACCGCAATTTCCATTCAAAACCTCGATCATTACTACGGTCAAGGTCAACTCAAAAAACAAGTTCTGTCTGGCATCAATCTCGACATTCAAAGCGGCGAAATTGTAATCATGACCGGGCCTTCCGGCTCAGGTAAAACAACGCTTTTGAGCTTAATCGGATGTCTACGATCGACGCAATCCGGCACGCTCAATGTTCTCGGACAAAACCTCTCAAATGCCAGCAAACTTCAGCTTGTTCAAGCAAGACAGCAGTTAGGCTACATCTTTCAAGCACACAACCTTCTCGAATGTCTCACTGTACGAGAGAACGTCATGATGCCGCTAGAATTAAGCGAAACCCCTTATACAACTGCTTCGACAATGGCAGAAGAAATTCTCACTGCGGTCGGATTAGAACATCGGATGGATTACTATCCCGCAGACTTATCGGGTGGACAAAAACAAAGAGTCGCGATTGCTCGTGCGCTAGTGAGTCATCCAAAAATTGTTCTTGCCGATGAGCCGACTGCTGCACTCGATAAAAAATCCGGTCGAGATGTCGTTGAACTGATGCAAAAACTTGCCCAAGAACAAGGCTGCACGATTTTACTCGTCACTCACGACAACCGGATTTTAGATATCGCCGATCGAATTGTCGAACTCGAAGATGGCAAGCTACTAAACTAAGAAAAAAATTATGGTCACCGCTGTAAAATCACAACCTTGGACTCAATCTGTTCTTCATACTGCCAAAGGCTTTTCAGCCACGACTCTGCCAATTTTATCTGGCAAAATTCCCGAAGGCTTGAGAGGCTCACTCTACCGCAACGGCCCCGGTCGCCTAGAACGCGGAAATACGCGAGTTGGACATTGGTTTGATGGCGATGGCGCAATCTTAGCTGTGCATTTCAGAGAGGCGGGCGCAACGGGCGTTTATCGCTATGTGGAAACGCCAGAATTTCTAGATGAAGAACGGGCGGGGCGATTGATGTATAGCGGTTATGGCATGTTGCCACCCGGAGGATTGATCAATCGATTTACGAAAGGCTTGAAAAATGCGGCAAATACCTCAGTGTTGGCATTGGGCGATCGCTTACTCGCTCTCTGGGAAGGCGCACATCCGTACACGCTCAATCTAGAAACCTTAGAGACTGGAGAACCTGACCCTTTAGGAGGCTTACCCGAGTCAATTCCTTTTTCTGCTCATCCAAAACGTGACCCCAAAACCGGAGATATCTACAATTTCGGTGTGACCGTTGGGAAAGACCCGGTTCTGAATTTGTATTGTGTCGATGCAAATGGCAAACTCAAGCAGCGAAATAGCTACACCCTAGACGGCTTTCCGCTCATTCACGATTTTGTGATGGCAGGTCAGTATTTACTCTTTTTTGTTTCGCCTGTACGGTTAAATCCGTTCCTGCTGTTAGCAAGAATTAAGAGTTTTAGCGAATCGTTCGACTGGAAACCAGAACTCGGCACTCAAGTATTGGTCTTCGATCGAGAAACGCTACAACTGGTGAGCAAAGGCGAAACTGATCCTTGGTATCAATGGCATTTTGGCAATGCTTGTGTGGATGAGGATGGCAATGCGATCGTCGATATTATCCGCCTTCCCGACTTCAACACCAATGAATACCTCAGACAGGTTGCGACTGGCGAGACTCATACATTCGCAAAATCAACTCTGTGGCAAGTTCGAGTCAATCCGAAAACGGGGCAAGTATTCGAGCAGCAGGAACTTGTCGATCGACACTTAGAATTTCCGGTGGTAAACCCAGTCGATGTGGGGCAAGACTGGCGCTATACCTATTTCGCAATGCATCGTAAGGGCAGTGATTCGACGAAAGATTTCTTTGGCGCGATCGGGAGATTCGATCGGAAAACTGAAACGCTGATCGAAGCTGACTGTGGGGAGAATCGCTATCCAATGGAACCGATTTACGCACCTGATGCGATCGATGCTAATCAAGGTTGGATTATCACCGTTGTTTACGATGCGCGTACAGATAGTAGTGAAGTTTGGGTGTTCGATAGTGAGCATTTAGATGATCAGCCCGTATGTCGATTAGCATTGCCGGAAGTCATCCCTCTCGGATTTCATGGGACATGGAAACCTGCTCAATAAAAAACGCTACGGAGGTGAGAACTTCCGTAGCGCCCTATATTCATCAAAATTACTTCAACTTCTGCTTCACAAACGCTAAAAGCTGACCCATTTGCTTCTTCATTCCATCAATTTCAGCCTGCATCTTCACGATCTTCTGATTCAGTGCTGCAATTTCAGCTGCGTCTGCGCCACTTGTGGTCTCAGCAACCGGAGCAACTGGAGCAACTGGAGCCGGACGACGCTTCGCTTTTGCCATTGCCGTTTTAATGGCATCAATTAGACCCTTCTGGTCAAATGGCTTCTGCACAAACTCAAAATACTCAAACGGCTCTTGCAGCTTCTCCTCAACCTCTTCCTTACGTCCCGACATCAGTACTAAAGGAATCGTTTGTAGTTCAGGCTGGCTCTGAATTTGCTGGTACACTTCCCAACCGCTCATTCGCGGCAGCAGGAAATCTAACATAATCAGAGTTGGACGCTCCTGACGAATCAGGGTAATCCCTTGCACTCCGTCTTTTGCTTCCAAAACTTCAAAATTGCCTTTCGGCAACATGTCACGCACCATGTTCCGAATCACGGCGCTATCATCGATAACAATAACTTTGTGACTAGCCACAACTGAACTCCTCTACGGGTGATCTGGGAAACAACATCGGTCAGGATGGTCGGGAAAACGATGCGACCCGTGAATACTGCACCCCTGACCGAGAAACTCAGCAGTAGAAATGATAGCCGCGATCGTGCTAAATGATACTGACTTTTCGTGAAGGAACACTACAGCGTCGAGCCGATGAGTTTCTCACTTTATAATTGACATAGGCAACAAAACTTTATCTTCTAAGCTGTTGGCTTTTGCCAAGTTTTTATTCATCTGACCCCTAGCATTCCCCCGTTTATGTCTTCCCAAACGAATCCTTCGACAATTTCTGAACGTCGTGCCTTGGTTGCTGCGATGCCAGACTGGTTACGCCGCTCGATCGGGAATGCCAGTGATATTTCAACTGTGCAGCAGATTATTAAACAGCGCCAAATTCACACGATTTGTGAGGAAGGACGCTGTCCAAATCGGGGAGAATGCTATGCCCAGAAGACAGCAACTTTTCTGTTGATGGGGCCAACTTGTACGCGATCGTGTGCGTTCTGTCAGGTGGATAAAGGGCACGCGCCCATGCCGTTGGATGCGGAAGAACCGCAGAAAGTTGCGGAATCGGTTCAATTACTCGGCTTGAGATACGTCGTGCTAACTTCGGTGGCACGAGATGACATCCCGGATCAAGGAGCAGGTTGGTTTGCAGCAACGATGCAGCAAATTCGCAAATTGAATCCGGAGACTCAGATTGAAGTGCTGACCCCTGATTTTTGGGGCGGAAAACAAGAAGGGTTTTCCGCAGAAGAATTGCAGCGTCAGCGAATTGAGACGATCGTGAAAGCGCAACCCGCTTGCTATAACCACAATATTGAAACCGTCAAGCGGTTACAGGCTCCCGTGCGCCGAGGTGCGAAATACGATCGCACGCTTCGAGTTTTAGAAATCGTCAAAGACCTCGATTCGACGATTCCCACCAAATCAGGCTTGATGTTAGGACATGGTGAAACTGAAGAAGAAGTGATTGAGACACTTCAGGATTTGAGAGCCGTCCAGTGCGATCGCGTAACGATCGGTCAATATATGCGTCCCTCTTTAGACCATTTGCCTGTTCAGAAATATTGGCATCCGGATCAGTTCGAGCATTTCGGCAAGATTGCCAAAGCGATGGGATTTTCTCATGTGAGATCGGCTCCTCTTGTCCGTAGTTCGTATCATGCAGGCGAAGAGGAATGATTCGGGTCTTTGTGTACGGCACGCTCAAGCCTGGTGAAAGTCAGTATGTGCTCTGTGCTGATCGCGTTATTTCCAGCCAGAGCGCGATCGCTCACGCGTCTCTCTATCATTTACAGCTAGGTTATCCGGCAATAGTTCCTGGAAATGGGATCACGTATGGCTATCTTCTAACTTTCCAGAATGCCGAGATATTAGAAATTCTGGATGACTACGAACAACATGATCCAACCGAGATCGAACCGTTCGGATCAGGGAACGATTATCAGCGCCAGGAAATTGAAGTTTTCGATCTTAACCAAATCTCACTAGGGAAAGCTTGGACGTATGTGATGATGCAAGAGCAAGTCGATCGCTTAAAGGGAATTCTGACTCCCAGCGGAATTTGGCAGAAAAATCGCCCGCAGTGAAATAACCACGGGCGATTGAAATCTTCAGCAAACCTGAGATTAGTTGCGTTGACGTGAAGGCGGTTGAGAATTTGCCATCTTAATTGACACAACTGGGCGATCGAGCGCCACCATCATGTCAGAGTCAGAGGGCTGCTGCTGAGCTTCAAGAGTCGGTTGAGTTTTGGGTTGAACTTGTGCCATTTGGGGCTGACGAACACTAAAGAGCGTCACGGCACCCATAAAGGCAGCAGCAATGGCAGCCCCTCCCCAGACCAAGCGGAGTTTTGGACGGCGATCGACTTTTGCCATGACTTGTTCAACTGTTTGCTCAACAGATTGAACGGGAGCGGGGGCAGGAATCGAGCGAAATGCCTGACGAAGTTTGAGCAAGCGAGCGTGAAGCTGTTGGATCGAAGCATCGGTTGCTAACCATTCTTCGACCTGTTTGCGCTCACTGGCTGTCACTTCTCCGTCGAGATAGGCACTGAGTAACTCGAAGCGATCGCGGGCTTGTGCGTTTAACTGTGAATTGAGCGGAGATTGCATATCGTTATTCAGCGAATCAAAATTGGAGTTCATCGAGAGTCACTTCACTTATGAATGCCCAGAGATCAAACGATTTTCAGTGTACTTAACCACTCCTCGTAATCACTCACTCCTCAGAATATTAAAGCTCTTGCGGAGATACATCTGAGAGCATATTAACAAAGCCAATCTGAAGTCTTAGCAATATCACGGAGAATTTAAAATTATTGTCCATCAAGGTACTGTTGAAGTTGCGATTGGAGGCGATGGCGCGCTCTCGCAATCCGCGATTTCACAGTTCCGAGTGACACTCCAGTGAGTTCAGCAATTTCTTCATATGCCATGCCCTCAATCTCACGTAACACGATCGTGGTACGGAAGACTTCGGGGAGGTCAGCGATCGCTTCGTTGAGCTGATCGTAGAATTCCCGAGTGGTGAGATCTTCATCAGGTCCGGGTGTTGCTGCGGCGATTTCCCAATCTACCTCTCCATCATCCACGGATAAAGGTGCATCCAAAGACAGGGGTGCGGTATTGCGTTTGCGTTTGCGAAGCTCGTCGTAAAACAAATTGGTCGCAATCCGACTCAACCAACCTCGGAACTTGACAGGTTCATTCAGTCGGGTGATGTTGCGATAGACCCGAATCCAGACTTCTTGAGCCAGATCGGCACGATCTTGCCAATCCGGTGCTAAATGATAGAGAACTTTATCGACATGAGACTGATACCGCCGCATGAGTTCCGCAAACACGGCTTTCTCCGGGCGATGTCCGGTCTGACATTGCAACACTAAATCGTAATTGGAGAGTTTTTCTGCTTGCACTGGACTCTGATGAACCTTTGGCTCGATCGATGACCAGGATACAGGAAGGGACTGACTCATGGGCGGATGACGGTATTTTCTACGTTCCACCTTTGATGACCCCAACGGGTTTGAGAAAGTTCCTCACAGTTGCCTAGTTTTTGATCGAGTGATCCTATCCAGGATAGATCGGAGATGTTCTCGTTGGAGAACTCTAGCAACAGAAATACGCTTTAGGGTAGAGTTTCGAGCTGTAAACGAGCGATGTGGTCGGCGATCGCTTCAGTTTGGGTAGTATTTCGGACGCGAATTGGACTAGACCAATCATATAGACAGAGAATTGCGCTTGTGATGGCGATCGCTAGAAATAGCTTTTCTTTCATGACTCACTCCTCACTCCTCACTCAGACCGAAACGAACAGGTTGCCAGCATTGTAAATTTGGGATCACCCTTTGGATCAAGATTTACTCAATCTTTTATCTAACCTAGGTAAGATTGCGGCAGATTCGCCAATTTTCCGGGTTAGGTCAAAGGATTCCCGTATGAATTACGTTACGATCGCGACAATGGTATCCGTGTAAAAGAAAAATCTGCTTGCGTCTTAAGATTCACAATCGGGCAGATGAGTTCCGGGCAGAATGAAAAAAGTAGCAGTTTGAGAAGGAAATGGCGGCAAAGATTCAGGAGTCTCCTCTTTCTAAAGCGTTCATGATGATCTGCGTTGTCCCAGGAATCGCGATCGCGCTTTTCCAGGTGCGTCGGTTGCCTGCGTTGCCAAAATTTGACCTGCCGAATTTTCAGGCGATGGTTGCTCCCAAAGCTTCTCCTGCTCCGTCGCCTGTGATTGAGACAAAATTAGTGGTCGATTTAAGCGATCGCAAGGTGCGACTGTTTGAGAAAAAGAAATTAAAGGCAACTTATCCGATCGCAATTGGGCAAGAAGGATGGGAAACGCCCATTGGATCGTTTAAAGTGTCTCAAATGGTTGAGAATCCAACTTGGCAGCATCCGATTACGGGTGAGCATATTCCGGCAGGTGATCAGGACAATCCGTTGGGCAAACGGTGGATTGGGTTTACTTCGCAGGGAAAACTTTTGATTGGATTTCATGGAACAAAGGATTACTCGTTGCTAGGGCAAGCCGTTTCACACGGATGTTTGAGAATGAGAAATGCAGATGTAGTGGCGCTGTATCAAGCGGTGAAAGTGGGTACGCCTGTTGAGGTGAAGAAATAATTCCACCTATCAATTTCGGGTTGATTTGTTGATCGCGTGCTCCCGCACAGGGTTTAAAACCCCGTGCTAACTGTGCGAAGTCCACTGAAGGGACTGCATCGCTGTATTCTGGTAGTCCCTAAAGGGACTACGCACGGTTAGACCGCGATTTTCAATCACGGGCGGGAAAGTGCAATCAACGATCAACCGAAAATTTGGAGGTGGAAATCCTTTAAGTTGGCTAGTTGCTGATCGCATTCATTCCCCCACTCCCCACTCCCTACTCCAAATTGATTGTGGTGAACGACGTAAAATAAGCAAAACGATGCATTTCGATACGTTTCGTGGATTGAGCGAAGTCGCAGCCCGCCCCCAACCTGATCATGAACATTGAGGAACTCGAAGGCAGTATTGAATCGATCGTATTTACCTCGGCTGAAACTGGATTCACGGTGGCTCGGTTGCAGACGGTTGCCGAGGTTGTAACAATTGTCGGCAATTTTGCCAGCCTCAATTTAGGACAGTCTTTAATTCTCAGTGGAACTTGGCGCACTCATTCTCGCTACGGGTTGCAATTTCAAGTCGAAAATTATCGTGAAGCACTACCGAATACGATCGCGAGTCTCGAAGCTTATTTAAGTAGTGGTGCAATTCGGGGCATCGGCTCAGCGATGGCGAAAAGAATTGTCGATCGCTTTGGGTTAGAAACTCTGACCATTCTTGAGACTGACATCGATCGACTGATTGAAGTCAAAGGCATCGCTCAATCGAAAATTGCGATAATTCAGTCCTCTTGGCTGGAGCAGAAACAGACTCATAGCATCATGATGTTTCTACAGACTTACGGCATTGGTCGAAGTCAAGCGGTGAAAGTCTTTAAGCGCTATGGAGAAGACGCGATCGAGATTGTTTCCCAAAATCCTTACCAGCTTGCGGCGGATATTCGAGGCATTGGATTTCACTCAGCCGATGGCATTGCCACGCAACTCGGAATAAAACCGGATTCTGAAGCGCGTTATCGCAGTGCAATTTTGCATTGTTTACGAGAAGCTGGACGAGATGGACATTGTTTTTTGCCGCAATCTACTCTGGTAGAGCGAACTGCTCGATTGCTGGCTCGTCCAGATTATGCAGCGCAAACTGAACAAATCGAGGATCAAATTGTCTATCTGGTTGCGACTCAAGAACTGGTTGTCGAAGAAAGTCGTCGGTATCCGGGACGGTTGGGATACTACTTGCCTGCATTTTATTACGCGGAAATGTCGATCGCGACTCGGCTGAAATTATTGCTTCTTGAGCCATTAGAAATTGATCATCATTTTGTCGAAACTTGGATGCAGCAGTACTGCGAATCTTCAGATCTGCTGCTTTCTCAAGAACAAAGGCAAGCCGTGATTTTAGCCGCAACGCAGCGAGTGGTAATTTTGACGGGCGGGCCAGGGGTTGGAAAATCGCATACAACTCGCGCGATCGTTGAACTGTGGGAAGTAATGGGCAAACAAGTTGCTTTAGCTTCTCCCACTGGGCGAGCCGCGCGCAGACTTTCGGAATTAACGCAAAGAGACGCGTCTACTCTGCATCGGCTCTTGGAATATGACCGCAGTAGTGGCTACTTTCAGCGCGATCACACTCGACCGCTCAAAGCAGACTGCATTGTTGTGGATGAGTTTTCCATGACCGATGTGTTTCTTGCGAACGCATTGATCAAAGCGGTTTCGCTGCAATCCCAACTCTTGATCGTTGGCGATGTTGATCAGTTGCCCAGTGTTGGAGCGGGTGCAGTGTTGCGAGATTTGATTGAGTCTGAACAAGTGCCTGTAATCCGGTTAACTCAAGTTTGGCGGCAAGCTCAAAGCTCGGCGATTATCTGTCATGCTCACGCGCTGAATCGAGGTGAAGTGCCAGAGATTGAGCGCTTTTCGACGACTCCTCAATCGGATTGCTTATGGATGCCCTCACATTCTCCTCAACATGGCATTCAATGTATTCAGCAATTGATTACTGAAACGATTCCTCGGCTTGGATTTAACGCATTTAATGATGTGCAGATTCTTTGTCCGATGATCAAAGGAGACATTGGCACGAAAGCGATTAATGCCGTTGTACAAGCGTTGCTCAATCCACCGCAGGCTGATGGCTTCGAGGTTCAGGCTGAGGAGCGCAAATTTAGAATCGGCGATCGCGTGATTCAGTTGGAAAATGATTACGATCGCGAAGTTATGAACGGCGAATTAGGCATTATTGAAACCTACGATGCTCAGAGACAAATTTTAGGCGTTCAGTTTGAGGAACATTGGGTCGAATATCAGCGCACAGAATGGGATCAGATGACTCTGGCGTACAGCATTACCGGACATAAGGCGCAAGGGTCTGAATTTCCAGTCACGATCGTGCCTTTATTTATGCAAAACACTGTAATGCTCAGCCGCCCTTGGCTTTACACAACGTTGACCCGCGCGAAACAGTTAGCGATCTTAGTCGGGCAGCCGCAAGCTTTACGTCAAGCAATTTCTCAATATCGAGACAAACGCCGGTACACACTACTCAGCCAGCGTTTACAAGAAGAACAGATTGTTCCACCTTTCTCATCTAATCCTCAAAATTCTCCTCAAAATTCTCATAATTCTCCGGGTTCGGTTATCACACCTCACGATTAAATTGCCATTTCTGAATTATTTCTGTTACATTAGTTTACATAAAGAAACAGAACTTCACAGGAGGTTGCGATGGTAATCTTGATTAGCCTATTTGTTGTCGGTTGGGTCGCAGTTGCTCTATTGGGTTCGATGACTTATTTCTTGGGTGAGCAATCGAAGCCGATTCATGAGCGCAACTGGCGATCGGTTTCTTTTGAAAAGCTGGCACGCTCTTTGACTGGAAATGAAATCGATTACTCTACACGTGTTCCCGCTTTTGTCGTAGCTGATGCCTACGCCAGTGCAAGGTTGCCCGAAGCATAGTGAATAGTTTGGATGATGAAAACGAGGGTTGAGTTGGTAGACCCTCGTTTTTTCGTGAATTGATCTAACTTAGTCGTCCTTGAAAAACTCTATCGAATTTCGGCAGATTTTAAGAAGGGGCGTTAAACGCCCAATGCGAGGACGATCGAGCACGAGTTGGATCGAATGGGTATCCCTGAAATGGTTCAGCATAGTTCATCTGAGCAACTGGATTTACAGTTATTTCGGACTGAAACTGCAATTTAACTGCAATTTTTTGATTGTTTCTATCGGCTGAAACTCCTGATTTTATTGGGTGTTTGAGTTTTTCAAGGACGACTAACTTAACGATGCAGTACAGCGGCAGCAAATAATCCTAAACTAAGCACAAACGACTTTTGACTACCTGCTGCCACCGAAGATTAGGTGACAGCCAAGAGGAATCTAATTGGAAACAGAGGCTTTGGGGCTGACTGCAAACTCTAGCTGTGAACGGTAGAAGCAAACATCAAACTCCATGAAAAAATTTACCTGTCCTAAAATAAGCGGCACATTGGTAGCCTGTGTCCACGCAAATACCAGTTGCACAGGCTCAAATTGCCCAATGATTGCTTGAGCAATTACAACACGCGCTTCATATTGAGCTAAATTGCCTGTCAAACTCAGGGCTGTGGTTTGCCGTTCCCACTCATAACCAAGCTCGATCCCCGCTGAATAGGGCAATACGTTGACACTTGCTCCAGTATCCAGCAAACCTGATGCAGCAGCAGAAACTTGTTGGTGAAACAAGGTGAATGATAAATACGGACGAAAACTGGCTTCGCCTAATGTCGAATCACCAGAGGTAAAGGGATATCGTTCAACATTAGGCATGATCTTGATGCTTGGAAGCCTTTAACACCTTTAACATCGTATCTGCTGCCTCAACTGCATCATAAGGTGACCATACTGGATAAGCTTGGTCAGGTTTAATCAAATCTGCTTCTTGTTGCGCTAGCTCTGAAATCAGGAGTTGCATGATATAGAACTTGTCTGGACGGCTCAGCTCCTTCAACGTAGAGATTAGCTCTGATGAAATCATAAGAAGTACTCCGGTTTAATCGGATACACTCCTCTAATGGTAATTGCTTCTACCCACTACTGTGAAGGGTTTGATAGCAGAAAGACCGCCATTAAGATTGGGCTGCTGCATACCTCAACCAATTAACGAAGCGACCTAATGAGTCGGATTAACGGTTGCCAGGGAGGGGGGCATTCAAGCTAAGCAGCATCTGCTGCTCCCGGATTTTTAGCGGACTGGCAAATACGAGTGAATATAATAGACTTGAGCTAGAGAAAGTGTACTAATTTGAGCTTGCCTCTAACTTTGCTGAAAGTGCATTAAGGTTTATACATGGGTAAAGGAACATTTAAAGCTCTAATGAGGCGTGGTTTTGATTCAGAAACAGCGAATCGCCTCGCAAGTAATGGATATAGTCTTAACTCCCTAAAAAACCTTGATAAAAATAGGCTTCAAGAACTTGAAATTTCTGAAGAATTAATTCAAGCTCTGCTTCAAGAACCGCGACCTCCGATCCCGCTAGAAATATTAAACAAAGTTCTCTATGAGAGCCGTATGACTTGCTGTGTGTGTCGTGATAGAAGTCAAGGAATTATTGTTCACCACATTCATGAATTTAGTGATTCCCGTAGTCATGCTGAAGAAAACTTAATAGTCCTTTGTCTTAATCATCATGGAGAAGCACACACAAAAAGAGAGCTTCAATTAAATTTAACTCCAGACAGATTACGCGAATTTAAAGCCCGCTGGTTAAATGATGTCAAACAATATGATACTTGTGAAGCTCTTAGTATAAATTCAGATTACTCCTATGAAGCAATCAAGAGGATTTCTGAATTTGTACATCATTCAATTTCTTTTTATAGCAGTTCTAATACTCCAAAATTTAGTCTTAAAGCAGAAGAGATGTCTGATGGGCGAATCTCTAGGCGTTTAACAAAAGAAAATTCAAACGAAACAATATGGGAATTAATTCAATTTCCTAGAGATGGCTATCCCACGCAGACAATAGCAGCAGATGATCAGCTAATAATTAGCGACTTTGGCTCTAGCTGTCTGCAATTCTATAAATTACAAGATAGAAAATTCAACCATATAAATCTTGATAACTATGAAGCTGGAAATCTAGCTTTACTTAGTGAAAAAAAGAAGTTTGGGAAAGCACCAGTAATTCGTAGATATCCACCAGGAGATATGATTTTAGTTGACAATAAGCTATTTGTTGGTCAGATTTTTTCTGAATTTGTTCTTGTAATTGATTTAAATTCCAAAGAAGTCATCAAACGTATTCCTGTAGGTGGAGAAGGTAATTTCTCGTATTGCTCTGTAAACAAATTGTTGTATTTTGCCAGCAACAACTTAGGAGTATTTTTTATTATTAATCCAATAAACTATCAGTTTAAAGCTGTTTCTTATCCTGAGCCTTCACTTCACATAGGAAATACATTTTGCCATCCGGATTCCGGCTTATTTTATATAACTTTACACAGAACAAGTGTAAGAGACTTAGCTAGAACTAACGACGAAGAAGTTGATGAGGCAAATTGTTTTATTGTTATATATAATCCTTCAGAAAATAAGTACATCTCTCACGTTAGTCTAACGATAGATGAGGAAGACAAGTTGGAGAGGTGTTGGGCATCGAGCATAGCCTATGACCGCCACAATAAAACTCTTTATATTGGAATGCTGGGTTCACCTAAAAATATTTATATATTTGATACGGTAACAAACAAAATATTGAGCTTTATTAAAACGAGACCGAATACTAAGAATAAGAATGACCACGTTGATTCACTTTCTTTAGCTCTTTATCAGGATTACCTGATTTCAGTAAATCGTTCTAACTATGAATTGGAAATTATTGAACGACATACATTACAGCATTTGCTTTCCGTTCCATTAGGTGGTGTAGGTAATGGTCCACGGCACATTTGCATATGTAATAACCAAGCCTATATTAGTCACTCCGAATATGCTGGAGTGATCCACGCTGATCTCAATAAGCTGCTGGAGCTGATTCCTCGGCAGGGCTTTAAAATAGATTGATGAGTTCAGAAATAAACTCTAGGTTGCTGCCATAGCCTATAAACGAAGCCAGCTAACTAAACAAATCTCTTGAAAGCCCTTTTGCTATGTTGACTCTGCGTACCGGTAGTGCTTTATAGGGAAGGACGTAGAAAAGAGAGGAAGCGATAATAGAAAAGGAGATTGACTTGAGCTGACTCTTGATGATCAAGCCCTTACTAACCTGTCCGAACTGCGGTTCACACGACATCA
>NZ_JAFLCJ010000038.1:0-41062 GCF_017302695.1 Leptolyngbya sp. UWPOB_LEPTO1
TCAGCGGTTACGGAGTCATCTTCATAAGCTGCAAAAGTTACCTGCAAGAGTCAGAAGCTACTTTCAGCATCCCAAGATTGCCTACGCAGCTTAGTACAATGCACTCTCAATCATTGCCGGGTTAATAGGAACTATGTTGCCGCAGGTCTGAATTATTGCTTAGTAATAAGAGGTGTTATTTCAGGCTTCTTGTACCCTTCTATTTCTTCTGGAGAATCAATCAATGCTGAACATGAACATTAGTCGCTCTATTCTGATTTCTGGTTTGTTGATTGGCGCAAGTGTTCTTTTTGGATCTTCTGCAAAGGCAGATACTACAGGAACGGTTCCGCTCAGCGGCACTGTCAACCCAACGCTCGCTCTCACGGCAACCCCTAACGGTACTGCGTCAGCTCTGCCACTTGATGGTGCTGCTGCTGGTGCAGAACAAATTCAGAAAGTTGCGGGTCTGAACGTTGAAACCAATAATACTTTGGGCTATACGCTCACCGTTTCTTCTGGAAATTTGGCAGAACCTAAAGGTGACACAATTGCTTATCAAGTTGTAGTTAAGGACACCGCCACGGCAGCAGTGAGTGGTGACTTCCAAGTTGCTTCGGGAACGGATTACACTTATGCTACTACTGCAGCGAATGCAGCAGTAGATGGCAATCGCGATCTCTATATTCGCTATACTCCGAGAGCGTTGCAAAATCCAGGAGCCTATACCTCAACCATCAATCTCTCGGTCAAAGACAACTAATCACACTTCATTCTCACTTTAAGGTGTTTGACAGTTCTTTTGGGTTAGAAATAGTTCTACCTCTAACCCAAAAGATGACTGCTCTGTGAATGCTCTTTGTCAATTTTTTGGGTTAACTGTAGCAGAAGGTGAAATTCTTGAGCTTCTATCTTCTGCTTTTCCGTGAACTTGAGAATTGGCAATTCTGCTTGAAGGTTAAAAATGATGAAACTTCGTGTGGTTTCTTTATCTGTGACTGATTCTCGGTATTCGACCTGCAAGCGCAAACATATCGCTTGATACAGCCCCAGTACCGTTTGCAACAGACTTACAGCTTAATACGGATGGACGAATATCAACACGCGTCGCCAAAGTTGCACAGTGATCAATCGAAACCAGCAATCCTAAAGGAACTACGCTCATCATCAATTCAGATCATTTGATACGCCCCAACTTTACTGCTAGAACCAGAGCAGTACAAGCCTGACTTAAAGATTTTTGTGACGGAGAACTAACACTATGAAGTTATACTATCGACTAATTCTATTCCCATTTCTATACTTGCTGTCAAGTGCATTGCCATCGGTTGCATTTCAATTACACCCAATGTCTAAAACTTTTGCTCCAGCAGGCACTCAAGCAACGCAATCTTATGAAATTATAAATGATGGTAAAGAGAAAGTAGCTATTGAAATGTCAGTTGTTACTCGCCAAATGGAGCTAAATGGCGCAGAAACCTATCAAGATGCAAATCAGGATTTTTTGATTTACCCACCGCAAATTTTACTGAAGCCTGGTGAAGTTCAGGCCGTACAGGTAACTTGGCTAGGCAATCCTCAACCGAAGGAAGAATTAGCTTATCGCTTAGTTGCAAAGCAACTTCCGATCGACTTAACTAGTCCTAGCCAAGACGTTGCTAAACCTGTAGGACAACTGCGTGTGCTGATGAGCTATATGGGATCTCTATATATTCGACCAACGAATACTAAACCGAATGTCGTTCTACAGAGTATTGCTCTTCAGAAAAATGCAAAAGGAACATCTGAGATAGTCCTAATGTTAAAGAATGAGGGAACAGCTAGAGCAGCCCTAAGAAAATTCAACCTTTCTCTGAAATTTCAATCTGGAACGGTTGTTGAGCTTCATCCAGAGCAATTGAAAGAAATTAACAATCAAGTCATTCTAGCCGGACATACTCGTCGTTTTGTAATTTCCTTGCCGAAAGAGCTTCCCAATGAGCCAATTACAGCTTCTTTTGATTTCGCAAAAGAGGAGTAATCTCAGTCAGGACTGTGATGGTCGATAAGCCGCATCTTTGACCATAACAGTTCTTTAGCTCATTTAGCTCATTGATATAGAACAGCAAGAAGCCAGGCTTCCTGAAATGCCCTCTGTTAGAAAATTTCTAATGCACGTTGGAGAAGCTTTTTGATTTAGAACTAGTGCGAAGATCGTATTTAGGAAAGCTATGCTCAAGTCGATATATCTCAGATTACCGCTTGCATTACCTCTCGTATTTGTATTGCCGGCTTATAGTATAGATTCTCCTACTTACTCGGAGCATTACGATCGTCAGACCAAAACTGCGATTGAACAGAACGGCTCTCCATCTCAGTCTTCTGTTTTATCTCACACTAGTAGCCTAAAACATAGCTCTGGAGATATTCGTCAATTCGATTCAAATCGACAACCAGTCGGACAAGCTTTGATTAAGAGTCAGTCGAATTCTAATCAAGCCGTTGCCCAATCCTCTTTACCAGATGACTCAGATGCAGTGTTTGAGCGCGTTTTTGGAAAACCTCGCAATACTCAATCCCGCCAGATTGTTGTTCCACTCATCATTGATCAACAACGACAGGGTCAAATTTTAGTCCTTACGAATGCTAACACTCAGCAAATTCGACTACAGGCTAAAGAACTTTTAGAAAAGCTAGCAGATATCATTCGTCCTGATTTGATTACACGGCTTCAAAATCAGATTGAGCATAACGAGACTCTCACGCTCTCGGCACTGAAAAACAGTGAACTTGAAGCCGAGTTTGACACTTACAAACTCGAACTCAGAATTCAAGTTCCTGCCGCTGCTCGCCGCACTAATGTCTCCCAAGCAAACCCGATGCCTCCTGAAGCTGCCAATGCCGTGCGACCAAGCCGGGTGAGCGCCTATCTTAATCTTCTTGGTGGGCAGGACTTTGCATGGTCAGGCAATGTGGTAGGGCGGCAACCTCTTCAATTAAATTGGGAGGGAGCATTGAATGTGAATGGTTGGGTTTTGGAAGGCGGCGTCGATTTCAGAGAAGGACAAGAGTCCGCCTGGATGAGACGAGATGTGAGACTGGTGCGCGATGATCCGAGTAAGGCACTACGCTATATTGCAGGAGATGTAGCGATGCCAGCGAGAGGCTATCAAACAAACCTGCCGATGTTGGGAGTCACGATCGCTCGCAACTTTTCGCTTCAACCCTATCGCCAGACGCGCCCTCTGAATCAGTTTGAATTTTTTCTAGAAAGACCATCCAGGGTCGAGGTGCTGATCAACGATCGTCCTACTAAAATTCTTCGATTGCCAGCCGGACAACAAGATATCCGAGATTTGCCTCTGAATGCAGGGATTAATGATGTCCAGCTCATTATTACTGACGATGTCGGGCGAGTTCAGCGTCTTAGCTTTCCTGCGGCAGTTGCAGCTGATTTGTTAGCTCCAGGATTGCAGCAATTTGCATATGGTCTAGGGTTTATTACGCATGAGCAGAATGGTGCGCGAACCTATGATTGGAATCAACCTACACTGACTGCTTCTCATCGCTGGGGCATTCTGAATACGCTAACTTTTGGAGGGTATCTACAAGCAAATTCTGCTCGTCAGATTGTTGGAGTTGAGGGCATTTGGGCAAGTGGCATGGGGAACTGGGCTTGGAATATTGCAGCAAGCCATGATGCGAAATTGGGAGCGGATATTGCAGCAAGATTACAATATGACTTTACACGGATTGGGAGCGATAACCCTAACCAAAGAACTGTACGGTTTGCTTTGGAATATCGTGGAGCAAATTTTCGACAGCTAGAGCGCTCCCTAAATATTGGCTCGAATCCAGAGCCTGTTCTCGATTTTGCCGCTTATTATAGTCAGAAATTGTTTAGTAACATTAATACAACTTTGGGCGGTCGCTATCAAATTGGGCGAGGAGACACTCCCGATGCTTATCGCATTGAACTCGGATTTTCCAGAGCGTTCAGCAATGGACTCAATCTCAATTTGAACCTTAGTCATCAGCGCGATCGTAATGGACAAAACGAACAGCGTGCGTATGTCAGTCTCCTCTGGCTCTTGCCACTTCGAGGTCAGTCCCTCATGGCAACGACAAATTTCAGTAACCGAGGTGCTGCGAATCGAGAGCTGACTTGGAATTTTGATGGGGGAAATTTAGGTAACGATTGGAATGGGGCTTTGGCACTGGCGACAAACTCTGGTGTGCAAAAAGCAACCGGGCGTTTAACTTATAACGGATATCGGGCGAATGTAGGGCTTTCCCATGATGGCTGGATGGCTCAAGATGGCTCAAGCACAATCAACCACGTCAGTCGATTAACCTTTGGAACTGCATTAGTATTCGCGGATGGACAATTTGGTTGGTCACGTCCGATCGATAACAGTTTTGCACTCGTTGTTCGTCAGGGAAATTTGAAGGGGCGAACGATCGGGATTAATCCAACCAGCATAGGTCATATGGCTCGTGCAGATGCCCTTGGTGCAGCGGTTGTTCCTGCCCTTACGCCCTATCAAGTCTCAACCCTCAGAATTGACCCGCTCAATATCCCATTAGGCTTTGAAATCGGTCGTCCTCATTACGCTTTACTGCCAACCTACCGAAGTGGAACACTGATCCGTGTGGGAACTGACGCAACAGTCTTTTTACGAGGAGTTCTCAGCACTGATCAAGGTGAGCCCATTTCGTTGCAAAGTGGTGAAGTGGTATCCCTTTCTGATCCAAAATGGCAGCCAATCACCATTTTTACCAATCAGGTTGGGCGGTTTGCTTTAAGCGGATTTAAGCCTGGAAAATATGAAATACGGCTTGGGAATTCATTCAGTCCGGTTCAATTTGACGTTCCGCGCGATCAATCTGGTATTTATGACATTGGACAGATGAAACTCTTGCGATCGAGAACTCCAAGAGAAATTGAGCGCGCCAAAGTTGAGTGAGATCGGCAAAATCAATCTGTGCGATCGATTATTTTAAGGCAGCGATCGCGGCTCGATAGAGCGATCGCAGATCAATTCCATCCTCTGGATACTGCACGATGCTGATATTCATCGTGATCTCTTGATTTCTACCCTTGAACGGTAGTTGATTCAAAGTGCTCAAAATGTAGTTGAGTCGATTCAATCCTGCCTCACGAGGAATGCCATAAATTCCAATCATGAATTGCCCTTTGCCCGTGTGAGCGACGATATCTTCAGGTTTTAACTGATGCTGCAACTGGTCAGTAATCTGTTGAACGACCGTATCAAGGTTATCGTACTGAGTTTGATTCTTTAGGTTCAGCAACGCAAAACATAAGGGATGCTGTAGCCGTTTTGCCAGATGAATCAGCTTCTCGAGAATGAGATCCGCTTGAGATTTCGTTAGGCATGAGCAGGAGCATTGCCATTGCTTTGAGACGTAATACTCTGGATTGAGCCGATACCCCAAACCGTAAACCGTTTCGATTAAATCAGCAGCTCCTACGCCTCGTAATTTATTGCGTAGACCTTTGATATGAGCTTTAATCGTGTCTTCTCGAGGGGTATCATCTTCGTATGACCAGACTCGATCTAAAATTTCGCTACGACTGTAGACTTTCTGCCCATTGCGGAGCATCAGTTCAAGAATGGTGTATTCTCTCGGCGTGACTGGGATAAGCGTATCGGCGTATTTCACCTGAAATGTGCTGGGATCAAGCTGTAAATTCCCCCAACTTAAAATGGGCGGGCTTTTCGCCCCTCCTCGCCGCAGTAGCGCGCGAATTCGAGCAGATAATTCATGAATACTAACTGGCTTGACCAGATAATCATCTGCTCCAGAATCCAGCCCTAAGATTTGATCCTCACTGGTGCTTTTCGCGGTGAGCATTAAAACCGGAGTTTGGTTACCGTTGACTCGCATCAGGCGGCATAGGCTCACTCCATCCAGCTTAGGCAAAGAAATGTCCATTAGAACTAAGTCATAGCCGGACGACTGCACGAAATCCCAGCCTTGTTGCCCGTCGATCGCTAACTCGACGGTATACCGCTGATCCTCAAGTGCATCGATTAATTGTTCAGCCAAGGGCTGATTGTCCTCAACAAATAGAATTTTCATGTCAATCGTTATACATCTTAGACGCTTAGAGGTAACATTTTTTTTGCTCAATTGATCGCGTGGAAACGCTTTAACCGTGTCTTGTCAAGATTTATTCGCCTTTTTCACTTCCGAACAAGTTACCGCACTAGTTAACAGAAATGCACAGCTAGAGAAAGAATTGCACCATAGTCAAGCGAAATTGTCTGAATACGAAAATTTATTCAGACAATTTGATCGAAACTTTCAGAGCGTGTTCTGGTTAGTAGAACAAGAAACACGGGAAATTTTATTCATCAGTTCAGCGTTTGAGACAATTTGGCAAAGACCCCGAACCAGCGCGATGAAAGATATGGCATCTCTTTGGCAGAGTACCATTCTGCCTGAAGACTGGACACACGTTGAAGCAATCTACGCAGCGTTGCCTAAGAACAACTTTGAGGTAACCTACCGAATTCGACGACCCGATGGCTCAATTCGTTGGATTCGCGATCGTGGGTTCCCCGTCTACAACAATCAAGGTGAAGCGTATCGCATTGCTGGCACTGGAGAGGATATTACAGAACAGAAACAAGCTGAAGTCCTGCTGCAACTGATGAATCAAGACCTAGAACGCCGAGTTCAGGAGCGGACAAATGAACTGGAACATTCTCAATATCAGCTGCGACAGCGTGAATTAGAATTTCGAACGCTCGTCGAACACTCTCCCGATATCATCACGCGTCGGGATCGGTCGTTGAGGTTCCTGTATGTTAACCCTGCGATCGAAAAGCTAGGTCTGCCATGTTCAGCTTATATTGGCAAAACGTTGGAAGAAATTGGAGTCGCTTCTGAGGAGTGCCGCCGATGTCACACTGCTGCACGTCAGGCTATGGAGTCAGGAAAGCCTCAAATCTCGTACTCGAAAGCGACTTCAGCAACTGGAGTCGCGTATTTTCAAACTCTACTCGTTCCTGAATTTGATCAAGCGGGAAGTGTGAGTTCGGTTCTGACAGTGATGCGAGATGTCTCGAGTTTGAAGCAGGCAGAAGAGGCAGTGCGGCGAAATGAAGAACGATTTCGTCGCGTGTTTGAAGATAGCCCATTAGGAATGGGAATTGCCACCATGAGTGGGCATTTTCTCATGGTGAATGAACGGCTCTGCCAGATTGTGGGGTACTCCTGCGCTGAATTGCTGCCTCTAACGTTTTGGGATATTACTCATCCAGAAGACTATTACAAGGAGTTTGAGATACTCCAACAGGCGATGCAGACGGATGAAAAAATTATGAGCTTGGAAAAACGGTTTATTCGTAAAGACAAGCAGGTTATTTGGGTACGGATTACGGTGTCATTAGTTCACAATGAAGCGGGTGAACTTCTCCATCAAATTGGAATGATTGAGGATATCAGCGATCGTAAACAGGCTGAAGTAGAGCTCAGAGCATCTCTACAAGACAAAGAAATCCTCTTAAAGGAAATCCATCATCGTGTCAAAAACAATCTACAGACCGTATCGAGTTTGCTGAATTTGCAAGCAAGCTATATTGAGGACGCAGAAATTCTAGCGCCGTTTACCGAAAGCCAAAATCGTGTCGAGGCAATGGCACTGCTTCACGAAAGGCTATATCAATCCGACAGTTTAGCAAAAGTCAACTTTTCAGACTATATTCGCAAGCTCTCTCTCAATTTAATTCAATCGTATGAATTTAGAGATCGTTCTGTTGGCTTAGAATTTGATGTCGCTGATATTGAGATGGAGATTGACACGGCAATCCCTTGTGGATTGATTGTGAATGAGCTTGTCTCTAATGCACTAAAACATGCATTTCCTCAGGGTCGAACTGGCAAGATTCGGGTGAGCTTGACGCACACAGATGCACGCTGTATTCTGTCTATCGCCGACAATGGTATTGGCATTCCTGAAGACGTGACTTTCTACAACACTGATTCATTGGGGTTACAGCTTGTGAGTGGATTTGCAAACAAACTACAGGGAGAAGTTAATCTCGATCGCTCAGAAGGGAGTAAAGTCACAATCAGCTTCAAAATTCCTCAGTCACCATAAAACAGAATTTGCTGAACTGTTGTCACGAGTTGAAGAATTCCGAATCATTTCAAGATTTATAGCGCTCGATCGAGTTTAATCAACCAAACTGTCACATCTTACTAGATATGAAACGAGCTCATGATCGGCTAATGTCTGGTGGAATGGGTCTAGCCCTTCTGCTGCTCTTAGGAGCAGGCATTGCGTCGCTTCGCAGCATTGAAAACCTAGTTGACGCTCAACAATGGGTTATACACACAGACCAGGTCATCAATAAGCTGGATCGCCTATTTAGCGACGTGCGGTTTGTCGAAGGAAGTAGACGTGCATACGTGATTACTCGACAATCCACTTATCTAGATTTGTACTATGGCGCGATTCGGAAGACGCAGCAGCAGCTAATAGAGCTTCGTGAATTGACCCAAGATAATTTCAGCCAACAGCAGCGGATTAATGAAATTGACATTTTAGTTGCTGCTCGATTAGAGATTGTCAGACAATCGATCGAGGATTTCGATAAAGATCCTTCTGATAGTCAAAGACAAATCGAACTGACAAATCAAGGTTGGAAAGCACAGCAAAAAGTTCAGAAGAAACTTGACGAATTGAAAGCTATAGAATTCGATTTGATGCAGCAAAGGATTAAGGCCACCAGGGAAAATGTCGTTTTAAGTACTCGTCTTGCTGTAATGGGCTACCTGATTAGCCTGGGGTTACTGCTTTGCCTGTATTGGCTCTTTAGACGAACGAAGACTGAACTGACTGAGCGAGTCAAGCGACGAACAGCTGAACTTGCTGATGTCAATCAGTCACTTCAAGAATCAAAATTACAGCTAGAAGCGAAAGTCGAAGCGCGAACGTTAGAATTGAATGCTCTCAATTGCGAACTTCAGCGATCGAATCAAGAATTGGAGCGATTTGCTTATATCGCCTCTCACGATCTGCGCGAACCGCTCCGAGCCATTATTAGCTACAGCCAACTGCTTGAAATGGACTACCGGGACAAGCTCGATGACACAGCTGATCAATATTTAAGCTATATCATTGGTGGCGGGCAACATATGCAGGCGCTCATCAAAGATTTGCTCACGTACTCACGAACGGGAACAAGCAATCTTAAAAGAACTTTAGTCAACTGCAATGCAGTCGTGCAGCAAGCCTTAGTCAATTTACAAGTTGCGATCGCAGAAAGTCATGCAGAGATTGAATTGGACTCTCTCCCAACGATCAATGTAGATCAAACTCAACTCATGCAGCTTTTCCAAAATCTGATTGCGAATGCCATCAAGTTTCAAAGAGAACAGTCCCCCAAAATTTATATTGGAAGTCGTTCTACCCAACTGCAAGAGCAAGAAACTGAACACCTCTTCTTTGTAAGAGATAACGGGATCGGGATTAAACATAAATATCTCGATCGTATCTTTGAAGTATTTAGAAGGTTACACCCTCGAAGTGACTTTCCTGGGACAGGTATCGGCTTAGCAATTTGCAAGCGAGTTGTTGAAGCACATGGGGGAAAGATATGGGCAGAGTCTGAGCTAGGTTCTGGCACAACATTCTACTTTACTCTCATTTCTAAAGCTTGATATGGATACTCAGCTTGACCCAGGCGTTACCGTTCTGCTAGTCGAAGATACGCCAAGTGATGCTTATCTCATGATGAGAGGCATCAGTCAAAGTCAAATGACTGCTCAACTTCACTGGGTAGAAACCGGAGAAGCAGCCCTTCAATTTCTACGTCAGAGAGCAGAAATTGTCGATAAAAATCACCCTAGATTGGTATTGCTTGACCTCAATTTACCTGGTATGTCTGGTCAAGAAGTTCTAACTTACATTAAAGCTGATTCCAGTTTGAAGCATATTCCTGTGATCATTTTCACTACTTCTTCAGATCCACGAGACATTCTAAAAGCCTATCAATTGCAAGCCAATTGCTATGTTATCAAGCCGATCGAGGCGCAAGAATTTATTCACGCAACTCAGCAACTTCTCAATTTCTGGCTGGCGATTGCTTGTCTTCCTGGTCTTTAAGGTAAGATCTATCTCGACGAACTTGCTCTTTCTGCCAATTCAATCATAAAGTCGATAGAAATTCCCGCATTCCTGAATGTGGGAACCACCCGAACTTTGAATAGCAAAGAAGTTGCTTTAGCGCATAATCGTCATATAAATTAAAGGGGTAGGAGCGACTTTCAAGCATTGCTATGGACGAACAGTCTACACAGATATTACTGGTAGAGGATAATTTAGCAGATGCTGAATTAATACGGCGGCTCTTTGCACGGGTCGGACAACGAAACTGGCAGATGGTACACGTTGAAACCTTAGCAGAGGGGATCGAGGTCTGCTATGAATTTACCGAACTCATGAAGGGCAATCGCAGTTTTGATGTTGTATTGCTGGATTTAAGTCTTCCTGATGCAGAAGGATTAGAAGCAATTCAAGCGTTTCAATCTGCATTGCCAGAAATTCCAATCGTTGTCTTAACAGGTTTAGGAGATGAAGATCTTGCCTCACAAGCCATAAGGGCAGGAGCGCAAAATTATTTAGTGAAAGATGAAACAACAATCCAGCAATTGATGAGAGCCATTCTATCTGCACGCAACCGCACTGATGTCAATCCACGATATCGAGATTCTCATGATTAGTACGGAGTGTATTGCTTAAAAATGACAAAAATCTACGTATAAAAATAAGTCCTAAACTCGGAAGATTTGAGGTTTCTATTTTTATACACTAAGAGGTATGAATAAGAAAGCCCTCCAATCATCAAAAAGCTTGTCTGACTCTGAAAAAGAGTTGATCGAGCTGAAATCTCGTTTCATCTCAATGGCGTCTCATCAATTGCGAACGCCCCTTGCTGTGATTGCCTCTTCAGCAGGAATACTGAATGATTTTGGCGAACAGCTCGATGAGCAGAAACGTCGCAAGCATTTGCAGCGTATTCAAACTTATGTAAGACATACCACCCAACTCTTGGACGACATCTTGCTGCTCAATAAGGCAGAAACTGGGCATTTAGCTTTTCAGCCTGAGTCTCTATTGCTGCTCAAATTTTTTCAAGCGCTCATTGACGAGATGCAACTTAGCACGTCAAATCATACGATTCAGGGTTTAGTTCTGGCTGAGAGTAAAATTCAGTCCCTAGAACAAAGCGGTCAGCTTTATTTAGATAGAAAACTACTCCGACAAATTTTTGTGAATCTGATTTCAAACTCGATTCAGTATTCGCCTGAACAAACTACAGTCAAATTCAGTTTGACGATTCAGCAGCAGGACCTTGTTTTCGCGATCGAAGACCAAGGAATTGGAATTGATACCAGTGAGCAAGCGCAAGTCTTTCAGCCATTCTATCGAGGAAAAAATGTTGGCACAATTCCAGGAACGGGACTAGGGCTTGCGATCGTGCAAAAATGTGTAGAACTTCATCAAGGTAAAATCTCTGTTATGAGCGAGCCAAATGTAGGAACACTGTTCACAGTTGTTATTCCAATAACACTATCTGAACAATCCTAGCCACGTAAATTTATGAAGACGATATTGGTGATTGAGGATGAAACCCAAATTCGAGATAATATTGCTGAAATTCTAGAATTGGCTGAATTTGATGTAATTACCGCCGCAGATGGACATATAGGGCTAGAGCTTGCGAAGTCTCATCGCCCAGACTTGATTATCTGCGATGTTATGATGCCAGAATTAGATGGCTTTGGTGTCTTAGAAAATCTACGCCAAAGCCCTTACACAGCAACAATTCCTTTAATCTTTCTTACTGCTAGAGTTGAGCGAAGTGACCAACGGCAGGGGATGAATCTAGGCGCAGATGACTATCTCACTAAGCCGTTTGAACCTGATGAGCTATTAACGACGATCGAGAGCCGTCTCAAACGACAAGAAACTGTTGCGGAGCGGGTTACCAGGGAGCAACGGAAAACTCGAAAGCTAAGATATAACCTACAGCAGCATCAACAAAAGCTAGAAGTTACCCAGAAGCAAGAAGAGATCAACGCAGAACTGCTGCATAAGCTCATTCAAAATTTGCGGGATCCCGTTTCCAATATCAACCTAGCGATTCAGATGATGGAAACTGTTGATCCTCAAACCGCTATAGATCGCTATCTCAAGATTTTAAAGGTGGAATGCGATCGCGAAGTCAAACTTTTAGACGAAATTGAGCAGTTACAAGCTCTATTAACCCCTGAAACAACGCGATTGCTTCAACAGTACAAGCTCATTAGCCCCTGATATGAAGAAGATTTTAGTGATTGAAGACGAACCACAAGTTCGCGAAAACATCCAAGAGATTCTAACTCTCTCAAATTTCGATGCCGTCACTGCCCCGGACGGAGCATCAGGCTTACAGATTGCCCAGCACGATATGCCGGACTTGATTATCTGCGATATTATGATGCCCGAGATGGACGGATATCATGTATTAGAAGGATTGCGTCTTTATCAAGCCACTGCAACGATTCCACTGATCTTCTTAACTGCAAAAAGCGACTACTCAAGCCTGCGTCAAGGAATGGAAGGTGGGGCGAATGATTATCTGACAAAGCCCTTTGAACCAGACGAACTGCTCCGAGTCATTCATACACAACTCGATAAGCAAGAGCGAGTTCAGCAGCAGACTCAAGCTCAATTAGGAGAGTTGTCTCAGAGTATTACACTGTCTCTCCCTCACGAGCTAAATACGCCTCTCAATGGCATTATCGGGATGTGTGAACTATTAATTTTTGATCCTGAAACAGAACCAGAAGAGACTTTTGAGATTGCTCAAGCGATCAAAAGCTCAGCCCTGCGTTTACACCGACTCACTCAAAATTTTCTTCTACACGCAGAACTAGAACTTCTTAAACACCATCCAGCAAAACTTCAAAGCTGGCAAAACTGTCCCCCTATCTCTGCCAAACCAATCATTTCTCAAGTTGCGTATGAGAAAGCCCATCAAGTGGAGCGCATCCGTGATTTAGGCATTGAAATACGGGAGGTCAAATTAGCGATTTCCGAAGCTCATTTACGGAAGCTGATCGAAGAATTAATCGATAACGCTTTCAAATTTTCGCCAATGGGAACGCCCGTCTGGGTACGAGGTGATACTGATACAGATGGTTTCCATCTTGAAGTGACTGATATGGGTCGCGGTATGACACCAGAGCAGATTCGCAATTTGAGAGCTTACATGCAGTTTGACCGGAGAGTTCACGAGCAGCAAGGTGCAGGACTAGGACTGACGATCGCGAGGCAACTTGCTGAAGTGTACGGGGGGCAACTGACTATCGAGAGTACCCCTGGGCAGCGCACCTGTATTCACCTAATCTTACCGAACGCAGGTTGACCATACTAGCATTTGAGCCAATGATCTTCTCGAAATCTTCACGCTCTTAGAATATAACCGACGTAATTG
This sequence comes from Leptolyngbya sp. UWPOB_LEPTO1, assembly GCF_017302695.1. NCBI lineage: Bacteria > Bacillati > Cyanobacteriota > Cyanophyceae > Leptolyngbyales > Leptolyngbyaceae > Leptolyngbya > Leptolyngbya sp. UWPOB_LEPTO1. Next base: position 13,476 of record NZ_JAFLCJ010000038.1, read on the forward strand.
CTTACATTCGCTTTAGTTAGTTCCTGTGAATATGTTAGATACTCAAAAGCCAAAGCCCTATACAATTCTGATCATTGACGATCATCAGCAAGATCGGGCTTTGTATCGTGCTTTTTTGAAGCAAGATCTACAGTATTCCTATCACATCATTGAAGCAGGGGCTCACTCTCAGCCTTCTATTCTACTCCAGCAAGGATTTCCAGATGTCATTTTACTAAGCGTTTCCTCAAGCTATTTGAAAAATGTTTTGGAGATTTTAAGCTATCTGAAGCTTCATGAGCAGCGAATGAATATTCCAGTCATTCTGCTCACTGATCAAGAAGATTTAGCTTTAGTTTCTGAGGCAATGCAACATGGAGCTTATGATTGCTTAGGAAAAGCAACGCTTAATCCAGCCACTCTATGTCGAGCAGTTCAAAACGTCATTGAGCGCTCTCGACTCGTACGACAACTTGAACAGAGTCGGGATGAACAGCGACTGATCTGGGATATTGCATCTCGAATTCGGCGCTCTCTGAACTTAGAAGAAGTGCTACAAGCAGTTGTCAACGAAGTTCGTCAGCTGCTTAAAGCAGATCGGGTTGTCGTGTTTCGATTTGCCCCCGATATGAGTGGAAAAATTGCAGCAGAATCGGTCTTACCAGAATGGGCATCTACTCTTAATGTAGAAATCGATGATACTTGTTTTCAGGCCAACTTCGGCGGCCCATATCAACAAGGGCAGAAAAAAGCTATCACCAATATCTACACAGCAGGATTAGACCCCTGTCACATCCAAATGCTTGAACAATTTCAGGTTCAAGCGAATCTTGTAGTTCCTATTTTACTATTTGAGGGAATAAACCCTGATTCATCCAAAGTTGGGCAAGAAAATGCTCAACTTTGGGGGTTGCTGATTGCTCATCAATGCTCTGCGCCTCGGCAATGGCAGAACTCGGAGCTAGACTTATTGGATCAGCTTGCAGGGCAGATTTCGATCGCAATCCAGCAAGCAACTGCTTTAGAGCGAGCTCAGACTGAGATTGCTGAGCGTCAACGAGCTGAGGAAGAAATTCAACGATCTCGAAATTTCCTACAGGCAATGATTGATTATCTACCTGTAGCAATCTGCGTTAAAGAGACAAAAGCAGAAAGCTTTGGAGCATTTAAGCTATGGAACCGTGCAAGTGAACAGTTGTTTGGATTTGCTGCTCGTGATGTTTTAGAGAAAACTGATTATGATCTCTTTCCAAAGCTGCAAGCCAACCATTTCCGAGAAAAAGACCAAGAAGCAATTATTCAAGGCGTTGCTGTCAGTACTCCTGAAGAATTAGTAAATTGTCAAAATTTAGGGCAACGCCTACTGCGTACAATCAGAATTCCAGTTCAGGGTGAAAGCAATGAACCAGAATATTTGCTCTGTATTGCTGAAGATATTACTGAGCGTCAAAGAGCACAAGTTGCACTCAAAAAACGTGAACAGCTGTTAACAGCACTCGTCAAAATTCAACAAGAGCTACTCGATCTTGAACAAGATGAGGACGTTTACAGTAAAGTTCTAGAATTGTTAGGATCAGCATCAGGTGCAACCTGTATTTCGATCCATGAAAAACGGAAAGAGAAGGGCCCGATTACACAAGTCTATCAAAGAGCAACATGGCAGTCTGACAGCAATCAGATTGAATGGAATACGGCACTGACTGACGAAAGTTTCGACGAAACTTCCGTTCGAGTGTTTCCACCTCGATGGATGAAAACTCTGGAATCTGGAGAAATTATTGCGGGTTGCCTACATACTTTTTCGCGCTCTGAGCAAGCCTTTCTTGCGCCTCAGAATGTAGCTGCAATTCTAATCATTCCTTTAATGATAGAGGGTGATTTCTTTGGTTTTATAAGATTCGATCAGCATCAAGAAACTATTTTCTGGGAAACACTAGAAATCGATTTCATACGAGCTGCTGTTGTTGCTATCTCATTAGCATTAGAGCAAAAACGCGCCACGGTGGCACTTGGTAGGAGCCAGCGACGATATGCAGCATTAGCAGCAGCAGCTCCCGTTGGGATATTTCGTACTAATGCAAAAGGGCATTGTCTCTATGTCAACGATCGCTACTGCGAAATTGCTGGGATAGACACTCAAGATGCTCTAGGCATTGGATGGAGCCGTGTAATACACGAGGGTGACCGTCATCGGGTTTTGGCGGCATGGAACAGATCGATGAATCAGCAAGTGCCATTTTCGGCTGAGTGTCGTTTTCAGAGGGAAGATGGAATTGTCTGGGTATGGAGTCAGGTCGTTCCAGAGCGGGACAAGCAAGGCAATGTTATCGGTTACATTGGTACAATTGGAGATATCACGAACCGTAAAAATGCTGAGCAGGCGCTTCAGCGCTTGAATTTGGAGTTAGAACAGCATGTTGAGCAACGGACTGTAGAATTGACCCAAACGAATCAACAACTGATTGAAGAAATTACAGAGCATCAAAAAACAGAAGCAGCGCTGAGTCTTCGAGTCGAGCGATTGAATAAGTTATACCATCTCGTCATTGCTATCAATCGAGCACCAACAATTGAAAAGATCTATACAGCTGCTCTGAATGGAATGTGCCATATTCTCAAAACAAGTTGTGTTGCTGTTTTGGTTCCAGATGCTTGCGGTATCCCTCGATATCAAGCCTCTCTTGGGATTAGCGAGGAGTATAAAAAGGTAGTTGAGAGCTATCTCGCAACTTCTAACAAGCAGATTGATTCTAAAACGGTAATTATTGCTGATTCGCAAGAGGAAGCGGGCGTTGAATCCTTGGATTTAATGCGTGAAGCTGAGGGAATCAAAGCCAGTGCATCTTTTCCAATTCGTTATCAAGGGAGGCATTTAGGCAAAATAGTAATTTACTACGATGCTCCTCATCAGTTCACCGCTGAAGAAATTAAACTTGCAAAGACGATTACGACGTATGTCGCGACTGCAATCACTCGCAAGCAAGGCGAAGAGGTACTTCAGCAAACCAATAATCAACTAGCAGTCATCAATTCAGAGTTAGCTCGGGCTACTCGTCTGAAAGATGAGTTTTTGGCAAACATGAGTCATGAGCTCCGCACTCCACTCAATGCAATCCTAGGGATGTCAGATGGATTACTGGATGAAATGTACGGGTTGTTAAACGATCAACAAAAGAAATCCATTTCGATTATTGAGCGAAGTGGCAAACATCTCCTTGACTTGATCAACGACATTCTTGACCTTGCTAAAATAGAGTCAGGTAAGATAGAATTGCAGATTACTTCTGTTTCTGTGAAGAGCTTATGTGAATCAAGTCTCAGTTTTATTCGGCAAATGGCACTTGCGAAAGGTATCCAAGTTGCAACCGAAATTCCTGAAACTGCTGGAAGCGTTTTGGTCGACGATCGCAGATTCCGCCAAGCACTCATCAACCTGCTCAGTAATGCAGTTAAATTCACAGATGCAGGAGGGCGCATTGTCTTAGAAGTCCAACCTGATCTCAAGTCGCAAAGTATCTATTTCAGTGTGACTGATACTGGAATAGGAATTGCGCCAGAGAATATTGAAAAGCTCTTTCAGTCTTTTGTTCAGATCGATAGTGATTTAGATCGAAAGTATGCTGGAACTGGCTTAGGGTTAGCCTTAGTTCGACAGATTGTTGAACTTCATCATGGCGAAATCACAGTTGAGAGCCAAGTGGGTCAAGGAAGCCAGTTCAGAATTCGTCTTCCCTATTCAATCCCTGAAAGCAATACGCTTCTGCCTGAGATAGAGCGATTCCCGCTCTATTGCGCTGATGACATCACTTCTATCGTTTCCTCTGACCCACCCCTTATTTTGCTAGCTGAAGACAATGAAGAGAATACGATCGTGTTTTCAGATTATCTATCGAGCCAGGGCTATCAACTCATGGTTGCTAAAGATGGCTTACAAGCGGTTCAACTGGCCAAGGCCTGTACGCCGAATCTCATTCTGATGGATATTCAGATGCCTAGGATGGATGGGCTTACTGCTATCCAGCATATTCGCCAAGATTTCACGCTTTCTGAGGTTCCAATCATCGCTCTGACCGCATTGGCAATGCCTGGAGATCGAGAGCGGTGTATTGCCATCGGCGCAACTCAATATATGGCTAAACCAGTCAAACTACGAGAACTGGTTCAAGCTGTTCAGCAACTTGTTAGAAATTAAGGCTGTATTGTGATTCAACCAACTGTCTCTATTTTAGTCGTCGATGACGAACCGAATAATCTTGAAGTCATCAAAATTTTGCTGCACAAAGATGCTTACGAATTAATTTACGCATCCAATGGGTTTGAAGCATTAGCAAAGCTTGAAGTGCATCAGCCCGATCTGATTTTGTTAGATGTCATGATGCCAGATTTGAGTGGACTTGAAGTCTGTCGCCGAATCAAAAGCCAGCCTGCTTTGAAACATATTCCCATCATTATGGTAACTGCCCTCGGTTCAAAAGAGAACCTATCTCAGTGCTTAGAATTGGGGGCTGATGATTTTGTCGCGAAACCAATTAACGGCTTAGAATTACGAGCACGGTTAAAATCAATGCTGCGACTCAAACAGCAATATGATGCACTTCAAGACATGCTCAAACTTCGTGAAGACATGTCAAATATGATTGTTCACGATTTGCGAAATCCAATCACCAACATCTTCTTGGCCTGTCGCATTATGAAGCTTCACGGACTAACTGAGAGGCAGCAGCAGAAACTCAAGCAAATTGAATATTCAGGACGACGGTTAGAAGAGATGGTCGATAGTTTGCTCATCATGGCAAAAATGGATGCAAGTGTGCTGTCACTGAAGCTTGACGAGATTGATATCTGTGAACTTGCACAGAATGCGATCGCTGATTTTCAAGAGATCGCAGAGCAACAGAATATCAATATCGTTTGGGACTTTTCTGAAACAACGGGTAAGCTTTTGGCAGATGCAACTTTAATGCGTCGGGTGTTAGATAATTTGATGTCTAATGCATTAAAGTTCTCCTTGCCTAACACCCAGGTGGTTCTAAAAATAGATTCGCCTGTAGGTTGTCGAGTTCGGATTCAAATTCAGGATCAAGGACGAGGAGTCAGTGAAGAAGTTCAACAACGATTGTTTGAGAAATTTGAAATCGGGGAGGTGCTCAATTCTGTATCTCAGACGGGTCTGGGCTTAGCATTTTGTAAACTTGTAGTCGAGGCTCATCATGGACAGATTTCAGTTGAGCCCAATCAACCCCGTGGATCAATCTTTACGATCGAGCTATAGCCGATAGTTGCTTCAGGATACTTCCTTCAGGATGCTTGCGAGTGGACAATCCGGCTCGCTGTGCAGCAGTAAATTAACACCGGCGACGCTGCCCAATCTAATTGAAGTTACTCACACTGATTGAGTCTGTTGTCTGTTCCTAAACTGTACCAACTTTGTTCTGCCGTCGATGCTAGCGTCCGGTCTGTTGTCGTACGATACCATTCGTGCGCTCTAATCGTTGTGTTTTGTCTCTGTCAATATGATGCTGAAGTTCGGGCTGCAAGCCTCACTCATCGCTGCCCCAGTCATCACTATTGAACGGTTTGCCATCTGTTTCCTCCTTCAGTATTAAACACGAGCTGTTCAATCCTCCGTTGTTCTGAGCAGTATGGCAGTTTTTTTTGCAATATGAACGATGATTGCTTCCATCAATGGACATTACCTATAAAGGAAGCAAGTCCATCTACCGTAACTAGAATACGAACTCTAGAAGCCGCTCCTCCAGTTTCAATGCATAGCGGTTGATTGATCAGATTGGGGCTGGGGAAAAATCAGAGATGCTTTAAGAGGCATCTGAGAACTTCTTCGCCCTCAGCAGTTTTTGCCATCTGATTGCGTGGTCAGATGTGGCAATTTAAAGCAGTTCTAGATCGAGTGAATGCGTTTGGATCAGTGGCATCTCCAAACGCAGATGATCTTCTTTTGGTTGTCTAGGTGCTCGACAGCAAACGCACCGGATCTGTTTCCCTCCACTGTTATGTCGTTTGGCTTCACAATAATTCAGTTGTGCAAAAAAAACCTGAGTCATTTCGCTAAACTTTTTTTGCTAATAGATTCATCTGTTTTACGGTTACTTTGAAAGTCCTGCTCTGCGTATTGCTTACTAATTCAACCGTAGTATTCTATGTATGCCAAATATCTTGAAAGCTTTGAAAAAGCGTTCTTTTTCTACAATCTCTTGGCGTTTTTTCAGGCTTATTCTATGCAGAATCCGTAGAACCACATAGACGAATTTCAGACATACTGAGTAACTCTACTGAAATAATTAGGAATTAAAGCCTATTAGTCTTACGGAATTTGACGCGATTTTCTTGCAAAAAGTTTTAAGCAGCATTACATATGCCGCTTAAAAGGGCGGGAATCGTAGCACAATATTGTGGCAAATAATATTGTGCAGCACAATATTGTGTTGTGGCAAATAATTGAAGAGATCGCGCTTTAACTCTCTACGTACTATATGCAGACTCAAATGGATACAATTCTTGTCATCGATAACGAAGCCGCTACCCGTGATGTCATTTTGGAAATCTTAACGCTAGGAAACTTTAATGCGATTACGGCTGGATCAGGACAGCAAGGGATTCATCTTGCCCAACAGCATCTACCTAGTCTCATTTTATGTGACATTATGATGCCAGATTTAGACGGGTATGAAGTATTGTGTGCTATACGTCAGGAGCCAAGTACAGCAAGTATTCCATTCGTTTTTCTTACAGCTCGATCGCTCCGCTCAGACCAGCGTCAGGGAATGGAGTTGGGAGCAGATGATTACCTAACAAAGCCATTCACAGGTGCTGAGCTACTTAGCACCGTAACGGCGCAATTGGATAAGCGCGCCAAGATTCAGCATCAGGCTGTTGAGCAGTCCTCTCAAATATCTGCCCTACAGCAGCAAGTAAAAGAACTTTATATGCTTTCAGAGCATAAAGAAAAGCTTCTTGAAAATCTATCACAAGGGTTGCGTGCTCCGCTTGCGAATATACAAATGGCATTAAAAATGCTGGAGGGATGTTCTAGTGAACAACGCGATCGCTATTTAGAGATTTTGAAAAATGAATGCTCGCGCGAAATCGTTTTAGTTAATCAAGTCACTGAGCTCCGAGAGCTTTTGACCTCTGAAAACGTGCGGTTGTTAAAGACGCTGGATTTACTGAAGTAAAGAGACTATTTCACTAGAGGTAGAGAGGATGTTCAAGTCGGACATCACGTTTTTTACCTAGGTTCTAACTTTTTTTTGAAAACTAACAAGATATATGTATAATTCTATGTCATAGCTATCTTGCGGTGGCAGCGAGTTAGTTCTATGTCCCTCTACGCTCTGAGTTAACGTCGTTTTGGTATCGAGCGATCCAGTGATGCGTGATGGCGCTTTGGTATTTTTACAGCAGAGCAAGTTGGTTGATTAAATTTTGCAGACTCTATGGTGAGGTGATGTCAGTTCAGTTAATTCTGGCATCTCTCCTTTACGCCTGCTGACAACAGAGAGCTTAGACGTATGAGTGTAGGAAACATTCTGATTGTTGAAGATGAAAATATTATTGCTTTGGATATCAAGCGTACTCTGACAAGGGCAGGGTATACCATTGTTGGAATTGCTATCTGCGCGGATGAAGCGATTCAGCAAGCAGAACAATCTCAACCCGATTTAGTGTTGATGGACATCTCGATCTCCCTCGATCGAGATGGGATTGAGACGGCGACTCAATTGCATGAGTTGTATCAAATTCCCATTATTTATCTGACCGCTCATGCTGATGAAAGAACTTTGAGCCGTGCGAAAGCAACACCAACTTTTGGTTATGTTCACAAACCCTTCAATCGGCAAGAGCTAACAACAATGATCGAGATTGCCATCTCCAAGCACAAAGCTGAGCAAGCGATCCGTCAAGCCCTCAAGGAACAACAGGAACTCAGTGAACTGAAGTCGAGATTTATCTCGATCGTATCGCACGAGGTTCGGAATCCTCTCAATATCGTTCTAGTTTCCGCGGAACTTCTAGAACACTATATTGAACTTGCAAGAACTGATAAACAGCAACTCTGTCTTCAACGGATACGAGAGTCAGTACGACAAATCAATGATTTAGTGACCGATGTTCTTGCCCTAGGCGAGGCTGAATCAACCGATCTCCATTGTCAGCCTGAATCCATCGATCTTGTGCAGTTTTGCAGTACCACACTGGAAGTTGCAAGGTTTCAAGCGAACGATCGCTATACCATTACTCTCTCGCTAAGAGAGCAAAATGGCAGGGCAGTCTCAATCGAGACTCCGCCGTCTATTCAGGTCTATCTCGATACCAAACTGCTGCGCCCAGTGCTTGCCAACCTCCTATCAAACGCGATTAAATACTCTCCCCCAGGAAGCGCGATTCAGATTTCCTGTATCTATAGCGAGAAAGAGGTTGTTTTTCAGATTCAGGATCAAGGAATTGGAATTCCCATTTCAGATCAATCTCGATTGTTCACATCATTCTACCGAGCCAGTAACGTGAGAACAATCTCTGGTACTGGATTAGGATTGTCGATCGTCAAACAGTATGTTGAACTCCATGGTGGGCAAATTACATTACAAAGCGCGATCGGTGAAGGAACAACCGTGACAGTCACCATTCCACTGATTGAAACCAGTTCGATGCAATAGTTTTACCCGTAATTTCGGTTGAATTTCACACTTATGAACTCTGATCAAACAGCATTAATTCTGATCGGTTATCAGAATGATTACTTTTCATCCCGTGGTGTTTTACATAACGTGATCGAAGAGTCAGCTAGACTCAACAATGTTTTGAACAATACTGTAGCTCTCTTAAACGCGATCGCCTCGACTTCAATCTTAAGGGTAGCAACCCCTATTTTCTTTACTTCAAACTATGAAGAGCTCATAGAACCTGTTGGAATTTTGAAAACCATTCAGGAGGTTGGCGCATTCCGGTGTGGAACCTTTGGCGCAGAGATGAGTGCGGAGCTTCAACCCTTTGCGGAGAGCATCCTGCAAATTCCTGGAAAGCAGGGATTTAACGCTTTTGCAAAGACCAATCTTGATTTTCTATTCAAGAAAAAAGGGATTACTAATCTAATTTTAGCTGGAGCAGTCACGTCGATCTGTATCGATTCAACTGGGCGACATGCTCATGAGCGTGGATACCACGTTACGGTGCTTTCTGATTGCACCTCAGCCCGCACGATGTTTGAACAGCAGTTTTACTGTGAAAACATCTTTCCATTGTATGCAGACGTGATGACTCACATTGAGCTTCTCCAGCAGTTGGGTTGTTAGCACTTTCTGAAGTATTATTAAGATCTGAGAGTTTTAATCGTCATCCTGCTGTAAAGCGTTATCTTAATTTTGGCTAGCAGTAGAATAAATAAGATCTGTAACCTACTGCCCCGTCAAACTCCTGGAATTCTCTGCAGCAAGTCTTAACCTAAATGAATTAGGTTCTATCAGCCCTCGAAACGTCCACCTCGTTGTCCCGCTTGTGACTGATCCAGACGATGAACATCAACGCTCAAGAGACAGCACTACTATTGATTGGCTTCCAGAAAGATTATTTTGCCCCTTCTGGAGTTTTACGTGATGTGGTGGAAGACTCTAGCCAACTTGCTGATTTAGTTTCCAATACAGTGAATCTGCTTCAGCATCTAGAACACTCTTCAGTCTCTACGATTGCGACTCCTATCTTCTTTACTTCAGACTATGAAGAACTCGTGGAACCCATTGGTATCCTCAAAAAGATTAAAGAAGTGAGAGCATTTCAGATGGGAAATTCTGGCTCTGCAATGATTGAGGAGCTTCAGCCTTTTCGCGATCGCATCTTAGTCGTTCCGGGAAGGCGAGGCTTTAATGCTTTCATTGATACTGACTTACATCAAATTTGCCAGGACAGAGGAATTAAAAACATTGCTCTAACCGGTGCAATTGCCTCAGTTTGTATTGATTCAACTGGGCGCTATGCCCAAGAACAAAACTATTGCGTCACGATTCTCTCTGATTGCATTTCTGCTCGTACTTCATTCGAGCATGAGTTTTACTTCAAGAACATCTTTCCCCTTTATGCCGAAGTGATGACATCTCACCAATTTCTTGCAGCTCTGAATCGTGATGCTGCAATGCGCTAACAAAATTTAACTCTGTAGTTAAAGCATCAGGCTGTGATTCGGTGATCTAGGCCTGACAGTTTCCGATGTCAAGAATCCATTACTTTGTCTTGACGAAAATACTTCGTTATCTTCCAACATTCCCCCGGTAGGAGAGAGCTATGACCCGATATCACATGGGCATCAATTTAGGACATGAGCGTTCCGTTGCGATCGTGAAAGATGGAGAAATTGTGGTTGCGATCGAGCAAGAACGGCTCGATCGGCAGAAATACAGTTTGGGCTATTTGCAACAATCTCCAGGCGATCCCGCTCAAATGCAGCTCCCCTTAGAGGCAATCCGGTATTGCTTAGAAGCTTGCAACATTGAAATGGCTGATCTGGCAACAATTACAGGAAATATGCCGGGACGCGACTATGCTCCAGAAATTCTGCGACGAGTTCTCCCAAGTGAAATCGCTGCGAAAGTTCAAAAAATTCCCAGTCATCATCTTGCCCATGCTTATTCTGCTTACTTCCCTTCTGGATTTGAGGATGCCTTAGTTCTCGCGGTTGATGCGACAGGGACAACGAATTCTAATCACCAAACAGAATCTTACACTCTGTATGTAGGACGGCAAAATACGCTTTCTACCCTCCATTCTGAAACAGTCACAGCCCACCTCGCAGGACTGTCTACACTGGGGTCTATTTATGAATACATCACGCGCAAGGCTGGATTTACCAGTACGGTCGGGAGAACCCTCAACCATGCTGAAGCGGGTAAGCTCATGGGGCTGGCTCCTTTTGGAAAGCAACAGCCCAATCTGCAACGGTGGATTCATACGATCGAGGACTCTCTTAGCCTAAAAATTTCTGCCTACGACATCTTTCTAGAAGTAGCGGCGCTGGAGAAACAGTACGACGATGGCAAAGAAAAAGCCTATCTGCGTCCTTACCTGGTTGACTTAGCTTATAAGGTACAGTACGAACTTGAACAGGCACTTCAGCATGTTGTTCGATTGGCAGTCCAGCAAACAGGTTTGAAAAAACTGTGCATTGCAGGTGGGGTAGGGCTGAATTCAGTTGCGAACTATCAATTGCTGAAGCAACTTGAGCTAGAAGATATTTTTGTTTTTCCGGCTGCTGGGGATAGCGGAATTGCAGCAGGATGCGGACTGTGGGCGTATTCTACAATTGATCATGGACAAAGGCGAATTCCTCTGAAGCAGGCAACACTTGGGCGATCGTACAGTAATGCTGAAGTCATCCAGGCTTTAAGCCAATTTGAAGATGAGATTGAGATTGAGCAACTGTCTCCTGAAGCAGTCGTAACGCGTAGTGCTAAAGCATTAGCCGAAGGACATATTCTTGCGCGGTTTGAAGGCGGTTCAGAATATGGACCTCGTGCTTTGGGGCATCGTTCTATTTTGGCTGATCCCACTTTCCGCCGCATGAAAGACATTGTGAATGCACGCGTGAAGTTCCGTGAGGCATTTCGTCCGTTTGCACCAGTCATTCCACTAGAAACGGTCTCACAGGTTTTTGAACAGTCCGTCGCTGCGCCATTCATGCTGTTGGTTTCTGAGATTAAGCCAGAGTTTCATGCTCAAATTCCAGCCGTGACGCATGTGGATGGAACCGGGCGAGTTCAAACTGTTACAGAAGCGGAAAATCCCTTCTTCTACCGATTGTGCTATCGTCTCGTCGAAGAACGGCAGGGTGTTCCGGTCTTGCTGAATACAAGTTTTAACGTCGCGGGGCAACCAATCGTTGAGACCCCGATGGAAGCAATCTCAACCTTTCTCCGTACAGATATTGATTTCCTGGTCATCAATAACTTTTGGATCACTAAGCGCAACGTCCCTGTTTTGAACTATAAAGCTCACCTTGACCGAGTCGGCGAGAGTCGGATACCCTGTGGGCTTTCTCATGCGATTCCTGATATGCGATCGCTGATGGCCTCCTTGGATCGGGCGCTATTTTTTGGAGAGACTGAGAATTGCCCTTGGTCGCTGGAAGAATTGAGGAAACTTTCTGCTCAGGGAGGAAAGTATAAAGAGACAAGCATTTTATTTCCCGAAACGCCCTTTTGCGAGCAATTACAGACTCAGCTTTCAGAGACTACCGTTTTATTGCTTGATCCGTTAGGTCAATCTACGATCGTTGATCTAACACGGCGAAACTTGCCTCGGTCTTATACCTTTGAGGAAGTCAAACTACTCCTAGCAGTTCTCCACGCTTCTTCAGCATCACTCGAGCAGATCCGAATTGAATCTCAATTGACAACGCGTGAGTTTAGCGATCGCATTCATTGGGCACAGCAGCAGTTTGAACACTATGGAATCTCTGTTCAATGTGCTTATCTCTCCCCACTGCCTAACGATCATGTAATGGAAATTGACAGCTCGCAACTGCTCGCTCCTTTTGCTGATGAAACCTTTTCAGCCTGGCAAATTCTGGGTGAACTGCGAGATCGTCTCAAGCAACTTGACTATACAGCACAAACCATCTGCAAGCTTTTGAATGTCGTTTCACAGCAGCACATCGAACCCACCCATCTGCATTACTACGATCGCTACTGTCTTCCCCACAATCAACTTGGTGATACAATTCGGCTGTTTTTGTTGCGTGTTGCCATCCCTGAGTTTTGTCTTCAACAGATTTTTGGAACAGGGTTATTTTCAGCGCTCTGCGATTTAGGAGTGCTTATTCAGCGCGATGCAGCTTGGGCATCCCGAATCGACCTGTTTGATATCGATGGCTTGTATATTGCCACGGATCATCGCTACATGATCTTGCCTGAAGATGTAATCGACGAAGAGCCAGTTATGTATGTTGGGTTAGACAGTATGGGCTTAGTTCAAACTGCGCCTCGTGAGTCTGTCGATCGTGTTCTGGATCTTTGCTGTGGAAGCGGGGTACAAGGATTAGTCGCTAGCCGCTATGCAAAGTCAGTCACGAGCGTTGACATCAACCCACGTGCCATTCGATATGCACGGTTTAATGCTCAGATAAATGGTATTCGTAATATTGAGTTTCGGCTAGGAAACCTCTATCACCCCATCGAGGGTCAGTTCGATACTATTTTGGCAAATCCTCCATTTGTGCCCAGTCCTAGCCAAGACATGTGGTTCCGAGATGGTGGCTCAACCGGTGAAGATATTCTCTCTAGTATCATTGAGCAGAGTGCAAATCATCTGACTCATCAAGGTCGATTATTTATCGTCACTGATCTCGTGAACTTACAGACCTATGAAAGTAAGCTACAGCGCTGGTGGCGTGGGGGTGCGGCTCATCAATTAGTTCTGAGTACTGCCGATCGGAATGACATTTTGTTCTCAGTTCCTCATTGCCGTGCAGCCTTTAATCAATCCTATAGTGAGTACAAAACTCAGCTTGATCGGTGGCTGCATAACTTTCATCATGAAGGGCTCACAGCCATAAACTTTGGCTATATTCTGATTCAGAAGATTCAAGCGCCAAACAGTAGTTCTTACTATGCTCGCACGATTCACAATCCAACTCGTCCCATTCATCAACATGTGCAGCAATACTTTCAGCAACGCGATCGATTAGATCTTCAACACAATCTTCACGACCAACTTACGCTGTCAAGGGATGTACGTTTCCGATTTGAAACCGATCCTCAAACCGGAGCAACGAAAATTGAGTTATTCTCGCCAGACAATCCCTACTACACCACCTATCCTATTAATGAAATGCTCTACTCTCTACTCCATGATATTCAGCAATTTCAACCGAAGTGGTCAGCCTATGCTAATTCTAGCAATCGCTCTTGTTTACAAGACTTGATCTATAAAGGAATTATTCATTTCACTTCTAGAGACGCGGAGTATAATCTGGCAAGTAGGCTGACTCAAACGTTTATTTCTTCCCGGCTATCTCTGCAACCATCCATTTTAGGAATCTTAGAGCTAGAATCCGAAAGCCCAAGTCAACACGCTGATGATCAACCTCTAAGTCAACCTAAACACCCTATCAGTTCACCTACAGATCTCTGGAGAATTCGAGAATTAGAAACAAAGACTACGCCAACTTGTCTGTCCTCATATCTGGGTTAAAAGCGATAGGTGGCAAGTGAAGATTAGCTCTTCACTTGCCACATCAAATTTCCAGACTTGCAAGTCTGAGTCGGCATTGCTGAATGAGAAGATGAATACCCCGATCTCTGCCAAATTGAAGGAAGTGACACACATGGGTTAGTCTTCGATCTACCATTTCTTGTGCAATTCCTGAAACAGTGATTCGAGATGTTCAGACGCAATAATTCTTGAACGGATTGCTCGTAACTCTTGCCCCAAAAGCAGCAGCAGCGCTGCTTGACCTCTCTCACATCTTTGTGCTAAATCTATTGCAAATGCAGATAAAGACTCTGATGTTTCTGAGTTAGCACGGCTTTCACTTGCTCATATTCGGCTTCTAGATGCGGGAGTAAATTAGTAATTTCAGGAATGTGCCCATTTACTCCAAAGGCTTCTAGCCTTTCACACAGTTGAGCGAGCTGGATCGCTCCAAAAACTGCACTAATTCCTTTCAATGTATGAGCAGCGCGAACAATTCCTTCAGTATCGCCCTGAGTCAGACCATCTTGAATACTTTGGAGATAGCCAGGCGCATCTTCTAGATAGGATGAGATCGTTTCTAGTAGAATTTCTGAATTCTCTTCTCCAATCGCATACGCCAGATCCTGAAAAACGGTCTCATCTAAGGGCATTGGCAAGATTGAACCCTCCGAGTTTAGTGCTGTGGTCGATTCCGCTTTAGGTTCGTCATGAGCGTTTGAAATCGGCTGTTGCGCTTCCTGTGGTACGAGAGTGAAAGAAGTGTCTATGGTCACGGGTAGAGAGAGTTCCATATGGTGCTGGGTAGATAATGTTTCTTTGGAGTGGGGCGATGGAAGAGGGTGGGTCGTTTTTAAGGCTTTCGTGAGTTCTTCAAGGCGAATCGGCTTACTAATATACCCATCCATGCCAGCGTCTAGGCATTTTTGGCGATCGTGCTGCATCGCATTCGCGGTCATTGCCACAATGCGAGGACGTTGCTGAGGAGACCACTGCTGACAGATTTTCCGAGTCGCAGTCAAACCATCCATTTCTGGCATCTGAACATCCATAAAAACCAGATCGTAGGATTGCCGATGGAGTGCAGCGATCGCTTCTAGCCCATTTCCTGCCACATCAGCCCGATATCCCATGCGTTGCAGTAACTGCAGAACCAGTTTTTGATTGATCGCATTATCTTCGACTAGCAAAATACGGAGCGGGTAGCGCTCCGCCAAATTGCGCTCAATTTCATTGGTTCGGGTTCGCAGTGGGTGAATTGCTACAGGCCGTTTACTCAAAACCTGACACAATATGTTCAATAATTGAGCTTGCTTCACAGGTTTTGCTAAACAAGCCATAAAGTGGTTTTCAAGCTCTTGCTTAGGAATCTCCTGACGGCTCCAAGAAGTCAACATCACCAGGGATAACTTGGAACTTTGAGGCAAAGCGTGAATGTGTTGTGCAAGGGAGATGCCATCCATGTAGGGCATCTGCATATCTACGATCGCTAAATCAAAGGCTTCCCCCTGAGCTAGCCAACGGAGCGCTTCTTCGCCTGAGCTCGCAAGGCGAGTCAACATCCCCCAAGCCGCAACTTGTTGATCTAAAATGCGACGATTCGTCGCATTATCATCAACAATGAGTACCCGTTTGCCTTTCAAAATGTGACAGCCTGTCAAAGACAATGGCGGTTCTTCCAGTAACCCAGGGTTTGCCGAGAGCGTGAAATAGAAGGTTGTTCCTTTACCAACCTTACTCTCAACCCGCATTTGCCCTCCCATCATCTCGACAAGTTGCTTACAGATGACTAAGCCTAACCCCGTGCCACCATACTTGCGTGTGGTCGAAGAATCAACCTGACTAAATGGTTTAAAGAGTCGATTCATGCGTTCGAGCGGAATTCCAATCCCGGTATCTTGAATTGCAAAACACAGCTGATATCGCGCATTCCTACAGGTTGCATTGGTGGGATTGATATGGGCGGGAATCGATTCAGACGGGCTGAACTCTGGATCGAACATGGGAACGATACTGACAGATACAACCACTTCTCCAGCCGAAGTGAACTTGACCGCATTACTCAGTAAATTAACGAGCACTTGGCGGAGACGTGTGACATCCCCGACGATCGTAGATGGAACATCAGCCCCAATTTGATAGACCAGTTCTAAATTCTTCTCAGCGGCTCTTGTTGCCAATAAGTCTAGAGCTTCTTCGATGCAGGAGCGTAAATCAAAGGGCTGTTGTTCAAGATCCAGTTTGCCTGACTCAATCTTGGAGAAGTCGAGAATATCATTGATAATCGTGAGGAGAGATTCGCCACTGTTGCGAATGGTTTCAACGAAGTCTCTTTGGTCAGGGACAAGTGAAGTATCGAGCAGTAATCCTGTCATTCCAATGACAGCATTCATCGGTGTGCGAATTTCATGGCTCATTGTAGCGAGAAATTCACTTTTCGCCATGGTCGCAGCGAGAGCTTGATCGCGAGCTTGGGCTAGCTCTTGAGCCGCTTGCTGTCGCTCAATTTCTCCTCCTACCCATTGAGCCATCAGCCGGAGTAGTTCTTGCTCGACGTTACTTAAAGCGCGATTGCGGGGCAGTAAACTCCCAAAGCAAAGCGTTCCATAGGCGGCTCCTGCGACAAGGACGGGAACTCCGACATAACACTCCAATTTCAAGCTGGTAAAGCAAGGATGATTTTTCCAATGACTCTTGCTAGCCGAGAGAATACAAAGCGGCTTTTTGGTTTTTAGGGTCGTTTCGCAATAGGTTTGTTTCAGTTCCAGAGAAATGTCTCGAACCGTAATCCCATTTGGAAGTTGAGCGCAAAGGACACTGTAGCGATCGTCCTGTACCCGCGATAACAAGCCGATATCTAACCCAAACTGTTCTCGACCTAAGCGCAGTAGGGCTTGAATGCCCTGCTCAAAGTCATTTTTGGGAGATGATGTGACTTGATAGAGCGCACGAATTGCTGCTTCGCTTTCCCGAAGCTCTTGTTCTACTCGCTGCCGTTCTGCCAATTCCGTTTGCATTCTTTCATAGAGCTCAGATTGCTGAACTGCGATCGCAACTTGTGTGGCGAGTTGCTGCAATAAATCCATCTCCCAGTTCTGCCATTGCCGTGAACTTTCACAATGGTGAGCAATCAGCAACCCCCACAGCCGATCTCCTTGCTGAATCGGCACACAGAGTTTAGCCCTGACTTGTAATTTGGCAAGAAATTCAAGATAGCAAGGATCTAAGTTAGCCGTATAAATATTGTCGTAGTATTTGAGCTGTCCTGGATCAAAGCATTCATCTGCCTGAGCAAAAAAGCAGTTGTCCCGAATGTCTTGTGTTAAGAGCGATGTCCACTGGCTATTTACTGATTCAACTACAACCTTGCCTTGTTGTTCAGACATCAATTGATAAATGAGGACACGATCGGTTTTTAGAAAGTGCCGCACCTCATCAACCGTTGCTTGTAAGACTTCCTGTAGATCGAGAGATTGTCGGATACGTAGGGTGATGGCTGCGGTGAGCTGTTCTTTTTCTGCTTGCTGCCGTAACGCAATTTCCGCCTGTTTGCGATCGGTAATATCAATAGCAACTCCTTCACAGTGAAGAATCTGACCATTACTATCCCGTACAGCTCGTGCACTCTCAGAAATCCAGATGACTTCACCGTCTTTGCGATAGATCTGTGCTTCAAAGTCAGAAACGAATCCATCAGTCGTTAATCGATGAAGAAATTCTTCACGACGTTGGGGGTGAACGTACACTTGGTGACTAATGTCTGCAATTTGCTCGATCAGTTCTTGAGCAGAACTATACCCGTAAATCTCCGCTAATGCTGGATTAGCACTCAGATAACGTCCCTCAATCGTCGTTTGATAAATTCCTTCCGTCGCATTTTCAAAAATGCCGCGATACTTCTCTTCAGCCTGCCTGAGAGCTAATTCAGCATTGGCGCGGCACTTTTCATTGCGATAGGCGGCAATAATTTGGCTACAAGTTGATAGAAAGGGTTGCAGTTCCTCAATTAATGCCTCGTCATACCCTCCTGGACGGTTCGCAATGCCAACCATTCCAACCAATTGCTGATTGCAATAGAAGGGAATCCCTAAAAATGCGTTAAGGGGAGGATGTCCTTTTGGTAAGCCACCGCGTCTCGGATCAGTTGCAGGCTGATTGGAGATCACCGGTTTTCCTGTCACAAGCACTGCTCCAAACAGAGTTTGCAAGTTGTGAAATTCCATGCCTGTTTTGGCATTTTCTTCATATAACCGCCGAGTTTCTTCATCCCAAGCAATATTGGTCATCGCATGCGCTTTGACGTAGGGCCGTCCTCGCACCTTCATGTAGGCATCTTCGATATACGGTTCGTCAGAATCATTAAACAGAATTTCTCCAATAAAGCCATACTCACTATCTCCCAGATCGAGAAGACTCGCGAGCAAAGCATCAAACAAGATGTGGGGATTGGTATCAGCAATAAACTGCGATTGTGCCTCGCTGATCACTCGCAGTAATTTATTTTGACGTTGCAGCAGTAGTTCTGTCTGTTTGCGTTCGCTAATGTCGCGAGAGATTTTGGAAAATCCTCGTAAATCGCCCGATGCTGTTTTCAAAGCGGTTACAACAGTGTGGCACCAAAACTGAGAGCCGTTTTTACGGACTTGTAAAATTTCACCCGTATACTGTCCAGTCTCTAGCGCAGTTTGTAAAATTTGGTCAGGTAGACCCGCTTCCACCATTTCTGGAGAAAAGCCATAGGAAAAATACTTGCCAATCACTTCGCTAGCTGTGTAGCCTTTGAGCCTTTCAGCCCCAGTGTTCCAGGTTGCAACTCGTCCCTCTGGATCTAGCAAATAGATGCTATAGTCTTTCACATTTTCGATCAGCAACCGAAACCGTTCTTCACTGTCCCGCAGCGCTATTTCAGCCTGTTTCCGTTCGCTGATCTCTTGGTGAAGTTGAGAATTCAGGGTCGTTAAGTCTGCGGTTCGATCTGCAACTAAAACTTCCAAATGCTCCCGATACTGTTGAATTTCTAGCAGAGTTTGTTGCTGTGCGGTGACATCTCGAATTGCTAAGACTGCGCTTAACTTTTGCTGTTTAAACAGCAGGGGTGCCCAGCTAATCTCTAGAATCGAGGGTGATGCAGTCTGATTGAACTCATAGAGGTTGATCCCGCTGGTTTGTTCTGTCAGTGCCCGTCCGATTGGATGACAGCATTTCGTCAGTGGAAGCCCTCTTTGGCACAAAGGTAGAAGGGTCAATAATGACTGTCCTAGAACTTGCAGCTTCGATCGTTGAACCAGTCTAAGAAATCGCGCGTTACACCATTCCACATTGCCGAGTTCATCAGTCCAGACAATCGCGTTGGTTACTGCGTCTAGCGCAACTTCCATTTTTCCAAGGGTGGTTCGTAACTGGCTTAATAAAGCTGTGGTGTCGGGGGTCATACTCAGCGATCGACAAGACAATAAAAGCGGAAAACGAGATCAAAGGATCAGGACTTTAGGTAAGGGGACGGAGCATTGCGCCGAAATGCCAGACATCGCTCTGTTTTTCTGCCACAATAAAGTGCTCTGTAAGAATTTCTTCCTGGCTTTTGGTCACCGTCTTTAGTTTCAATGGATGATTAAGAACAGTAGCATTCTCGGTCGCTTGAAAGCGGGAAAAGGACAGCGTATGAGAATCACGAAAGTTAGACGGTAGGATTACAGTCAGCAGTTGCCCGATCAGATCGGCTTCCTGCCAGCCTAAAACTTCAGTAAAACAAGAATTAATGTAAGTGATAAATCCCTGATGATCAGCAATCACAACAGGAACATCACTGCATTGTCTTAAATCTGCAAGAGTTTTCATATCGCTATAGAGAAAAAAATTGGGAACAGAAAGCGATTGACAAATCAATTGAATCGCGGCTATCAATGATTATGAGTAGAAGCCGTCTGTGATTACAGCCAAGAAATGGGCGAACTTGTATAAGTTGATGTATAAGTTAATTCATCTGTTGATCGATCCTTTCTGTTCATCGAGACGTGTAGTGTAAAGCAGACGGATAGAAATATTTAGGCATATAAATCCACCGTGTAGTTTTTCTGCCCATTGGCAACAATGCCAACACAAGGCAAATGAGCTAAATTCAAACGTTCCAAGGTAGAAGATAACGCTTTGGCACTTCCCCACTTTCCGAGCCGCGTCACTAAGAGGATGCCATTGGTTTGCATCGCGATCAGTTTGACATCTGCCAATCCCATTAATGGAGGAACTACGTAGAGCACCAGATCAAACGTCTGTTGAAGGTGGTGCTTAAGATGCTGCATTTTCTCAGAAGCCAGCAAGCGAGTCGGATCGGGCGGCAGATCTCCTGCAGTCATCACAAACAGATTCGATTCCCAGGAAAGGCGTTGAATTGCTTCACCTAGCGAAACCTTACCGCTTAAATATTCACTGAGACCCACTGAGTTTGATAGCCCCAACAGTGAGTCAACCAGTATACTCCCCCGTCGAAGATGAGAATCCACGAGTAGAACGCGTTTGCCCATTGCTGCTGCTGCCTGTGCTAAATGGATCGCAACGGTTGTCCCTCCTTCGTTCGGGAGGGAAGTACTCACCACAAGGGACAGATGACTATTTAGCTCCAAATGTTGAATGTTCGTGTGAAGGGTGCGGAAGGCTTCCATGAAGCCATAGGCATCATATTCTCGCAACCAATAGTTCTGATCGAGATTGTTATGGCTGGTCGGTTGATCATGGATCTTGAGCGCATCTAAATTCAGATTGAGAGGGTCTTCTACGATTTGGGTATCCTCTACAGCTTGAGATGGCTCTAAGGGTTTCACACTAGGTTGGGGTTGATTGAGGAGATCCTTAATTCGATGTTTTAAGTCAGCGGAACCTGCTGAAATGGATTGATGTGAGGGGCTAGCAGTACCATTGACGGAACGTAAATCGACAATATGCAACCCTGGTAATCCATCTTTAAAACCTGGGTGCAATGGAATGATTCCTACAATCCGCAACTTCACCTTGTGCTTTAACTCATCAACAGTAAAGTAGGTATTCTGTAATTTCTCAAGAATGAAGGATAAAGCAATCCCAAGCATAATCCCAGTGACTGCACCCGATATCATGCTTTTAATCGGATCACTGCCAGGCTTCAGTTTGGGTCGAGTTGGCTCTGACAGAAGCTGCCAAGGAATATCATCTTTTGCCGCTTGGATCTGGAGATTGTCTTGCGTCTGCAGAAAGCGAGTTAAACTTTCAGTAGCAATGTTCAATTCCCGTTGCAACTCGTTGTACTGACGCGAAACAGTTGGCATCTGACGATATTGCTGGTTGAGCTGATCAGAGGACGTGCTCAGCGCACGATAGCGAGCTAACGTGATTTGCAGAGCATTCTCTGCTTTTGCGAGTTGGTCACCCACCGCTTCTGCCGCTTGTTTTAACAAGATGGGCACTAAGTTCTCTTGTTGTCGCTGCAGAAGTTGAATATTGGGAGCATTGGGCCCGAATCGGGCGGACTCGATCGTAATCTGCTGTTCGAGGACTTGAAACTTCTGTAACGTTGCTTGATACGTAGCGGATTGTTGCAGCGCTACCGCTTGTCCCAACTGCTGATTTAGAATCGCGCGCTGAGTTTGCATCGCCGCGATTTCGCTTTGCATCGCTTGTCGTTGTTGAGCGAGAGAAACCAGTTGTTTCGCCAGATCTTGTGAGAAACTTTCAGGATCAACAAAGTTGTACTGCTGCCGCAATTGTTCGAGTTGCTTTTGCAGCGAATTCACGCGATTTTGAATTTTCGGCAACTCTTGCGCAACAAACTTGATCCCCTGTTTTAATTGGGCTTGTTGTTCTTCTCGGCTATATTCTAGGTAACCTCGGGACAGATTTTGCAAAATCAGCATTACCTTATCAGGATTAGAGTCCCGGTAAGATACCTCAATAATTTTAGTTTCTCCTAATCGCACAATTGACAGCTTCGGTGAAACTGATTCAACCGTGGAACCTGGATATTGCTTGTTGACTTGTTTGAGAATCGGGTTGAGTAATTTGGGACTGTAGAGGACTTCAATTTGGGTGGAGTAGTCTAGTCCCTTATCCGAAGGAGGTGGAGCCTTCGTATCGGTCAGTTGGTCTGCAACCTGAGCCTTCCGGGTCACAGGTTCAACGAGCAACCGAAAGTCACCTTGGAACTCAGGGATATTCTTGGCCGTGCGCACCCCCATCAAGCCAGCCATCGCAAGAGCACTAATCCCAATTACGACAGCCTTGCGTCGTAGCATTCCTACCACTTGAAACATTCGCCACGTTGCTTCTCCAGCTTGATTGGTTTCGTCAGGACTAGACTGAGGAGACGAATGCCATAGCTTTTGCAAGAGAGACGCGAGAGTAGAATCTGGAGCAGACTGGGGCTTCATGGTCATTAATGCTGCTTCGGAAAGAATGGCTGGAACAAATTCAACAGAGAGAATATGCCGTTAATGGGGCTGAGAATTGTGCCCGCAGCGTCGGTAATTCTAGCGCCTAAAGAGCGATCGACTAAAATCACATCCCGGCTTTGTAGAATTGGATTACCATCTTTGCTAATGGATTGATCGAGGTTAATCGAAATGCGGCGGCGGGATACAGTGCCATTCGCACTGAGGCGAATTAATTCAACCGATTTCCGTTTTGCCCGTCCGGTAAAACCACCCGCGAACAACAGTGCTTGATTGAGTGAGGTGCCAGGAGCAATCGTTTGGACACCTGGACTTGCGACTTCACCGACAATATTCACTTGAATTTGGGTCGGGCTGACATTAGCTCGACTCACGCCTAACATCACCTCAGGTGAGAGTTCATCAGCTGTTTTGAGAATGACAGTATCACTATCCCGAATGGCGATATCTTGGCTGATATCGCCTGTTGTCAGCAGGTTCCACAAACTTGCTTCAATCACTTGAACGGAGCCATCTCGCCGAGGACGACGAATCTCGATCGCTTGTAGGTTGGTTTGTTGAGTAATACCGCCTGCTTGCTCAATTAGTTGGGTGAGTTTGGGCAATTCACCATTTTCAGGCATAATCATGTAAGCTCCAGGACGATTGACCTCGCCTAGCACAGCAACATGCACCTTACTCATTTCGGATAGAATGACCGTGACGGTTGGTTTTACGAGTACTTGCGTCTCGGTGTAGCGTTGAGCGATCGCGAGAGCAGCCTGCGTCTCCGTCATTCCCCGCACGTCTAGGTTGCCAACCACGGGAAGTGTAATGTACCCATCGACCATTACCTGATAGGGTCCACTATATTCTGGAACATTGGCAATCAAAACATTGATGCGATCTCCAGGTGTCAGAGTATAGGAAGTAGGACGCACCAGAGATGGTTGCACCTCGCGATCGGGAGTTTGCCAATTTAAGGGAGTGCCCGCAGAGGGAGCAGGCGTAATCGCTGGCATTGGGCCTAAAAGAGATGGAGGTTGCGCCTGATGAGTTGGACGGGATGAGTGAGGGATTTTGGGCATTGGGGCCTGCGCCACAGCGCTTACAGTAGAGCTGCTGTAAGCTAGAAGAGAAATAACGAGAACACGGAAAAATGTAGGACGCATAGCAGGAGGGAACCTACACAAGAAGAATGACAGGGTGGCAATTTCTTCCTCACTATTCCCAGGCGTTGAAGGGGATCCGCAGGATTATGAGAAGTTATACAAATTGGCAAAGTCAAACAAAAACTTGAACAGGAACGCAAGTACGATCGCTCACTGGTACTTCTCAGAGTAATACTATCGGGCAGTCTGTAGAGAGTACATCAATTGACTATGGCTCATTCTTCTCAAGAACCTCTATCCTCAGAATTTCTCATCGTTGCAGGTCGCTCAGAACAGCAATATTGGCGCGACCTTTGGCGCTATCGGGAACTCTTCTATTTTCTAGCATGGCGCGATATTTTGGTTCGTTATAAGCAAACTGCGATCGGGATTGCATGGGCGCTACTCCGACCTTTTCTCACAATGGTCGTGTTTACGATCGTATTCGGTGGGTTAGCAAAATTACCATCGAATGGCGTACCCTATCCTATCCTAGTATTTTCTGCGATGTTGCCCTGGCAATTTTTTGCGAACTCGTTATCTGAGTGCAGCAATAGTCTAATCACGAATGCGAATCTTATTTCTAAGGTCTATTTTCCTCGATTAGTTATCCCGACGAGTGCTGTCATTGTCAGTTTTGTGGATTTTCTGATTTCGGGCATGATTTTGGTCGGTCTGATGGCATGGTACGGGTTTGCTCCCAGTTGGCGTATTCTGACTCTGCCGTTTTTTATCGCGATCGCATTTGCTGCCTCGATGGGAACTGGGCTATGGCTAGCAGCCCTGAATGTAAAGTACCGAGATTTTCGCTATGTTGTTCCTTTTTTGGTTCAATTTGGGCTTTATATTTCTCCAGTAGGTTTTAGCAGCAACATTGTGCCGGAGACCTGGCGTTGGCTTTATTCTCTCAACCCCATGGTCGGTGTCATTGATGGATTTCGATGGGCAATCTTAGGAAACGACACGCCATTATATCTTCCTAGCTTCATCAGTTCGATCGTATTAGTGTTAGTGCTGCTATTTGGTGGAATTCGTTATTTTCGAGCTTATGAGCGATCGTTTGCAGATGTCATTTAGAGCGATCATTTGCAGATGTCATTGAGTTGGCTTCTAGTCTTGTTCATTCCTTGTCCTATGCAACTTCAAGTATTATGTCTGATTTTGTGATTCAGGTTGAAAACCTTAGTAAACGCTATATTCTAGGGCGACAGCAGCGCGAGCGTTACCAATCACTGCGAGATGTTCTCAGTCGTACTGTTAGTAATTGGAAACGTCAGTTTCTTGCACCTCAACAGTGTAGAACTGAAAAAAACGCCGAAGAATTTTGGGCATTACAGGATATTTCGTTTAGTATCCAACAGGGAGATCGAGTTGGTGTAATTGGTCGCAATGGTGCAGGTAAGTCAACATTACTGAAGATTCTAAGCCGCATTACAGAGCCAACATCTGGACACATTCGCATTCGAGGGCGGGTGGCAAGTCTGCTAGAAGTGGGAACCGGATTTCATCCAGAACTCAGTGGGCGAGAAAATATTTTTCTCAATGGTGCCATTCTAGGCATGAGTAAAGCCGAAATTCGGCGCAAATTTGATGAGATTGTTGCCTTTGCTGAAGTCGAAAAATTCCTTGATACGCCTGTGAAACGATATTCATCAGGAATGTATGTTCGTCTAGCCTTTGCAGTTGCGGCTCACTTAGAACCGGAAATTCTAATTGTGGATGAAGTCCTAGCAGTAGGCGACGCGCAGTTTCAGAATAAGTGCCTTGGCAAAATGCAGGACGTGTCTCAGAGTGGGCGAACTGTGCTGTTCGTCAGCCACAATATGGCAGCAATCCGACAGCTATGCAGTTCCTCAATTCTGATGCGTCAAGGACAACTCGTTTTCTCTGGCACGGCTGAGGAAGGAGTGCGGCGCTATTTAAGCAGTGCAGAAGCTGAGCGCAGCACGCTTGGTACTGTGAGTCCATATGGCATTGAGCTGGTTGATTTACATTTAGAGGATGAACAAGGCGATACAACCCAATCGCCCATTTTCGATCTCAACTATACGCTGCGAGTTCATCTTCGAGGACACAGTCCCTTAAGCGATTGTTGTATTGTTATCCGCATCTATGATGCAATGGGCACCCTCGTTTCAAGCCTCTGTACGACAGAAGAAGGCATTGCACCATTTCCGCTACGGGGTGATTTGGAACTTGCCTTTGACTTGCGGCAAATGCCCCTATTTCCAGGCAACTATCGAATCAGTGCCTACGTGTATCGATCAAATGATCCGATCTGCTATCTGGAAGCCGAAGATGTGGTCAAGTTTGAAGTTCATCCGGCAATTATTCAAGAAGCAATGTGGGCTTACCGCCCCGATCACGGCATTGTACGGTTAGCACAAGCAGGGAGGCTCGTGACTCGATGAAGATTGCTCTAGTAAGTTATGAATATCCTCCAGATACTGCTGTGGGAGGAATTGGAACCTATGTGGCTCAAATTGCTCAACTTCTCCAACAACGGCAGCACCAAGTCGAAGTCCTTGCTGGCAGTCCTTCCCGCAGTGGGAGTTGTGTAGAGTCCGGAATTCTCGTTCACCGAGTCCAAGCTCCGCGACCTGACTTTGCCACCGCGATCGCGCCTATTTTTCATCAGCGTCATCGGATTGCACCTTTTGATGTGATGGAAGGCGGAGAATGTGGAGCAGAAACCCGTGTGATTGTGGAGCAAAATCCTGATGTTCCCTTCGTGATCAGGCTCCATACACCTAGTTTTTTGATTGATGAAATTAACACTGTACCTCCAACCTGGGATCTACAAGCACGACGCTTCCTAGGAGCCTTACGGCGAGGACAGCGTCCAACTCCCTTTCCTCAACTGCATTACAACCCACAAGATGATGTAGAGCGACGACTGACGCTTCAAGCTGATTTAATTGCATCTCCTTCACGGGCTTTAGGGGAATGTTTGATCGATCGCTGGCAGTTACCGAGCGATCGCCTGCGGTATCTACCCTATCCCTATGTGCCAACTCCAGCCTTTTTGGAAATTCCGAGTACGACCGAAACCCAAACTGTTACGTTTTTGGGACGCTTAGAAATTCGCAAAGGCGTAACAGATTTTGCGAAAGCAATTCCTCAAATTCTGCGACGACACCCGAACACCCGCTTCCGTTTTGTCGGGCAAGCCCTACCATCGCCCCAGTATGGCGTGGATATGCAACAGTATTTGCAACGCTGGCTAAAACCCTATCAGCGATCGATTGAATTTACAGGTGCGATCGCGCTTGATCAAATTGTTCAATTCTTGGAAGCCACTGATATCTGCGTGTTTCCTAGTCTCTGGGAGAATTTTCCCAACGTCTGTTTGGAGGCGATGGCTGCCGCGCGGGGTATCGTCGGGAGTACATCCGGAGGCATGGTAGAACAGCTAGACAATGGACGGTGTGGGCGGCTCGTTCCTCCCAAACAACCCGATGCCATTGCGAGTGCAGTCATTGAACTCCTCGATCACCCTGAAGTTCGCATGGAATTGGGTGCAGCAGCCCGAGCACGGGTTCTCAATTGCTACAACCAAGACTGCATTGGTCAGCAACAAGAAGCGTTGTATGCGGAGACAATTTCTTTACACCGGACACTTGCCATTCACTAAATCCCTATTGAACAAAGGAATCGAAATGCTCAAGAAAAGTCGATAATGCCTCAAACTAATGTGGGATAGAAAGCAATATCGTACCAAGTCCAAGACCGAATTGTGGTAGTGCTTTATAGGGAAGGACGTAGAAAAGAGAGGAAGCGATAATAGAAAAGGAGATTGACTTGAGCTGACTCTTGATGATCAAGCCCTTACTAACCTGTCCGAACTGCGGTTCACACGACATCA
>NZ_JAFLCJ010000039.1:0-38576 GCF_017302695.1 Leptolyngbya sp. UWPOB_LEPTO1
ATGTTTGGGCGGATTCGCGGCTATATCTCCACGCTCAAAAAGCAAGGGGTGAATGTCCTCGAAGCACTCAAGCAAGTTTTCTTGGGCAACCCGACAATGCCAACGGTGCTTCAGCCTGAGTAGTTACGAATTCAGATTTTTGAGGGTCTAAAGCCACCTATACCCACGCTAAAATCCTATAAATTCTTAGGTAGAAGCATCCTCATCTTCAGCAGCTTCTAGAGCATTCTCGGATTCTAGAGTCTCAATCAAAAATCGTTTAGCTAAACGATCGTAGACTCCTGCTCCCACAAACTGCGGAAATTTATGCGATCGACTATAGACCCAGACTAAATTCCCTTTCTCAAAAATCCGCACATCCTGAAACCACTTGCAGTCTGGCATCAGCGACTTGGCAAAGTCCAGCGCATCAATCCAGCGATCGAAGTCTCGATCGACATTTCGAGTCACAACCTTAAACACCATTCAACCTCTCACTTACAGATGCTAAAATCTAGTCTACAATTTCTGAAAGTCTCATGGATGCCTGGATTCCGCAACTGACTCAAGATGGCTCATTTACCTTCTTCTCAGAAGAATTTGGCGAAGCATTTCATAGCTATCAAGGTGCAAAAACAGAAGCATTTCAGAAATTCTCAGATGCGATCGAGCTTCATAAAACAGCAGAACAATCCACCGTCAAACTCTTAGATGTCTGCTACGGACTAGGCTACAACACAGCAGCAGCGATCGAAGTCATTCACAAAGTCAATCCAAACTGCATCATTGAAGTTTACGCTTTAGAACGAGATGCAACCGTTCCCATTGGCGCAACGCATCCCCAGCTACTCGAATACTGGTCGCCTGAAGTACAAACAATTCTCAAACAATTAGCACATAACCATGAATGTATCCAAGATGATATCAAAGCAAAATTACTGATTGGAGATGCAAGACAAACGATTCAGCACCTCTCTGATTTTCAAGCAGACGCGATTTTTTTTGATCCATTTTCTCCCCGAAAATGTCCACAATTGTGGACGATCGAGTTTTTCCAACTCGTTGCGCGCGCTTTAGCCCCAACGGGGAAGCTTGCAACCTATTCCCGATCGGCATCTGTACGCACCGCTTTGATCGCAGCAGGCTTAAAAATTGGCACGATTCCGCTTGGTGAATTACATTTACCGCATGAATGGTCACAAGGCACGATCGCGGCTTGGACAGCCGAAACCTTGCATCCTCTATCGCAAATGGAGCAAGAGCATTTAAATACCCGCGCCGCTGTGCCCTATCGCGATCGCACTTTACAAGATTCAGCCGAAGCAATCTTAGAGCGACATGCAAAAGAACAGCAATCCAACCAGAGCGAATCAACCTCAAGCTGGCGGCGGCGATGGAACATTCGATAGATTCTCTTCACTTGTTAGCTGTGTGAAAATCCATCCGAAAAGTATCCGGCAATAGCTTACACAACTTTGAAGTATGAAAAAATACAGACCAAAGTTAGACAGTTATTGAGTAGGTAACCTTCGATGTACAATCTAGCAGCTTTCACGAAGGAAGATATGAATCACTGTGCGATTAAACTTCGCAACATGGAAGAACGATCGCACAGTATGGAAGAAACCGCAAATCGTATCGTTCGATATCTGTATGAAAATCTAGTAGATCCGCGAACTGGCGAAAGTGCTTGCACTCTAGTTCGATTTTTCAAAACACATCCATACGGCGATTTAAGTCCAGACCTGCAAGAAGCAGCTCAAGCTATTTTGAAAGGTCGCTCTGTGATGCGGGCGACAAAGTGTTTGACGTTGCTTGCAACAGCAGGCGATGAACCGTACTGGAACGATCGTCAAGAATCGACTGGACATCAAGCCATTCCATTAATCGATGAAGATTTTGTCTACCGCGCACCGATGATTTTGCAATTGATTCAGCAGTTTGGACTAGAAGTAAGTGCGGTGATTGATACTGCACCCACTTTAATCACAAAAGCATCAAACAAAGCATTTAATGTGTTTTATGTTGCTGATGCAGTCGGGAGTCCTCATATTCCCGCTCAAATGCAGTTTGTACTTCCTTACAAAGTACAGTCAGTTCTAGGATTTGGAGGAATGTTACCTTCTGGAAACCTTTTTGCTGTCATTTTATTTAGTAAAGTCTCTATTCCTCTGAGTACTGCAAACCACTTCAAATGGATTTCTGCTTATGTTCGGATTGCGATCGAGAATTTCGATCGTACCAATGTGTTCGCACCCAACGCCCAACCCCTGCAAATGCGATAAAATCAGCATAATTGTTGATGCAGGAATCGTATGATCACACTGATCGCGAATGAGGTTAGTCTTGCACAGTTGCGCGATCGCTTCGGAGTTGTGCGGTCAACTGACCCTGATTTCTTCAGGGCAAAGTTAGCCTCTGTCCCAGAAATCACATCAGCAGAACAAACTGCGCTCGATCGCGTTCAGCAAAATTATCTCAGTCAACTCGAAGTACAGTCTCTGAACGAAGAAACCGTAAAAATGGTCGTGGTCTCACCACTCTTGGATCAAGCTGGATTTTATCGCTTTCCTTTCACGATCGATTCCGAAGTCAGCATCGAAATTCAAGAAACGGATGACAATGGCATGGCGCTCATTGGGCGGATCGATACGTTGATTGTTCGGAATCAGCTTTGGATTCTGGTCGTTGAGTCTAAGCGATCACGATTTTCAGTGCAAGCTGCGATTCCACAAGCATTATCTTATTTACTTGCTCGACCTCAACCAGAGCAACCCGGATATGCTTTGATGACAAATGGTGGTGAGTTTTTGTTTGTAAAATTGCTCCAGCAAGAAGCTCCAACCTACGGTTTTTCTGCAACCTATTCTCTGCTAAATCCTGGCAATGATCTTTACAAGGTTTTAGCAATCTTGAAACAGATTACCGCTTAATTTTGTTGACAGCGATCGCAGTGACCACAAGTAAAATTCAAAGCATCTTGCTCGAAGCCAAATGACCTTAAAATAAACTGCCATCGACAGTCCTTTGTCTTCAGATAGTTCTGCATCGACTGAGTAGAATTGAGGCTTGAAGCCTGTGCTAGCCTTCGCCTCGATTGAATTTGATAGTGAAATGGATCAGTCCAAACTAACTGCTGAGCACTGTAAAGCAGAGAAAGTGCGATCGCGGCTCCTTTGAACTCTCTCGACACCTGATCGACATTGCCCTGCTGCGGAAGCTTTTGAATTAACGTTTGAGCCTTCTGAATTTGATTTTGCTCTTGAGTTGCAAAGAATTGCCAACGTTGGCGATCCTCTGAATCAAGCCAGCTACTTTTGAGGAGAACTGCTGTCGCTTTTTTTCCATCTCTCCCTGCCCGCCCAATTTCTTGCACATACTCACTCATCAGAAACGGCGCATGATAATGCACCACCCAACGAGTTTCAGCTTTGTCAATGCCCATCTGACTAAACGATATCAAGTGCAAAAAAAGAGAAACTTAACAATTGGCTGGATTATTTTTTCAGAATGAAAATTAGTTTAGATAAGCCATGATACGGTCATATTATCAACAAAAAATCCCCTGCCTTGGCAGAGGATTAAAACTAGAGACGGTGATTTCTCTCAAAGCTGTTCGATCGTCGTTCCAAGCAAGTCGTAAATCTTCTGCATCTCATCCTGAGTCGCATATCGAATCGCAAATTGAATCACAGTCTTTGCACTCCAGACCTTACAAGCTCCTTCAATCACTCCTTGCTCATATTCTGAAAGCTGGCTAGTCGGATCATTCTTCTTCACAGGTGCAACCAGTTTCTCAGTCAGCTCCGCAGTCCGATCTCTAATAATCGGCTGAGCGATCGACTCGACAAGATCTCGGCTCACTTGAGGTTGAGAGATTGGCTCGGCAAGATTGCCATTGAGTTCAGATTGAGAAGGTGATTCTGGGCGATCGCCGTTCTGCTCTGACTGAGGTAAAGGCTTTTCACTCCTCTCCTCTGAACTACTCGACTTCTTCCCGATCTTCTCAGTATTGAGTTTGCGCCCACTGCGATCAACCCGTTCACTCGAAATATTTACAGTGCCTTGCTGCTCAAACTCTTTCCGCACATCTCCAACCAAAGGAGCCGAAACGCCCAAATAATCCGCAATCACCCGATCGCTGGGAATTGTCCCCGGTTGTCCCAATTCGGTCGCTAATGCCTCCAGTAGTTCGGGATCAGCAAAGATCATTTCACATTTACTCCGCTTATCTTTGCGGGTCAGTTTCAGCCCGTGGAAACGATTTGCTTGGGCAGAATAAAGTTTTGCTCTGAGTAGTCCACCAGGTCTGATCTCCGCATAGATTGATTCTTTCTGGGCCAGTCCTGCTGCTTCAGTGCGGTGATGTCCGTCGCCTGGGTAGAGCGTGCCGCTACCGTCATCAAACAGAATCGGTAGGGGTTCACGCTCCCAGTCCCACTGCTCCGCTTCCATTTGTTCGGCATAGTCGGCGATCGTCAATTCACTCCGGCGTGAAGGGAGTTGAGTACCCGTATCCAGTTTGATCAGTCCTAAATTGACCCATCGTTTAGAAACAGTGCTGGGGGGTCGATCGGCTTTCTCATAATCCACATACAGCTTGAGCCGAGGATCAGAAATTGACTGCGGTTCTGCTTCCTGAATCACTTCATCATCATCTAGCAATAGCCAATCTGGATTGCCCACAATGAACAGTTCGGACTTCGATCGAGTGAGGGCTACATAGAGTAAATTGCGTTCCTGCTCGTATTGCCAGTCCTGTTGATTCTTCCATTTCATCGGCATGTCTTCAGCCTTGTGGATAAAGATGCGCTCTCCTTCTAACCCTTTGGCGCGGTGGCAGGTTGAAAGCGTAATCGGGCTGGAATCATCGCTGAACATTGAATCGATATAGAGTGCTAAATCCTCAATGCTTTTAGCGTTCGGACGATTGGTGTAGATGGTCTGAAGCGCTTCGAGCTTGTCGGTTAGGTTGTCCTTCAGTTGTTCCTCGTTATCAAGTCCCTCATATCTGCTGAACATCGTTTGACGATAGGCTTCGATCGCTGCGTTGAATTCTGAGTAAACAAATCCCGGCATTTCTGAGATCGCGTCCAGGTCTTTCTTGATCTGATCCCCGATCGCTTTCCCTTTCACTGTGGCTTTGATACCTCTAGCAATGAGCCGGATACAGAGCGAAACAAGTGGTGCAGTCTTCCGAGAAATAACGAGATCACCCGTTTTGAGAAAGGTTTCTAGCTCATTCTCACTGCATTGAACAATCGAGCCTTGTGGAGCATTTTCACGCGCTTCAATTGGGATTGAGGGAAAGAGTCGTTGTACTAACTTGATATGTTCTGAGGGGCATCGGTAACAGGTTGAGAGCGGCAATTCGACGCACTTAGCGCGGTCTACGATTTTCTGATAGGAACGATTATCGCTACCACTAAAGCCCATGATCGCCTGATTTGGATCTCCAACGAACAATAAGCGCCCTTTCTGCCCTGCCAGCATCAAAGCGAGTTCTAACTGTGCTGCATTGAGGTCTTGGCATTCATCTACTAATACGAACTGATAAGGCTCAAACCACTTCTGAGATCCCAACTCCCACTTCACAGGCAACCAGATTTGATCGCAGTAGTCGAACGCGACTTTATTCAGCGCTTGCTCCTCACCAATTTTCAGAACAAGCTTGATTGCCTCTGCCACGATCTCAGGTCGCCACACGTCAGCAATTTCAAAATGATCACAGATCCGTCTGACTGCCGTTTCAGTTGGTTCTGAATTCGTCAGCCGGATCAGATCAACCAACGTGAGAAAGTCAGCATCTTTGTCGATCGCTCCCTCATTTCTCAGTGTTCCTTGTCCCATCGATCGAGGTGGGCTGATCAATCCCTGCTCTTGAGCAATCTTTTTGTACTTAGTTGGCTTGATCAGATTGAGCGTATTCTTGATGCTCAGTTCTTGTTTAATCAAACTCCATCCCGCACTGTGAAGCGTTGAAATCGAATCTTTCCAAGCGGTTCCAAACTTCTTGATCAAGTCCTGAGCATTGGCTTTCCCAAACACCATGATTCTGATCTCGCTGGGTTTAAATCCAAGCTGCTCTAGAACGATCGCTGCCATCTGAAGCGTAGAACTCTTTCCCGCACCTGCGACCGCATTACAGGCTGCATTTCCTTGACCCTTGACTAAATGTTCTAAAATGCCTCGCTGATAAGAACTGGGAGAATAGCCAAGCTTGTCAGAAACGATCGTAATGGCTTGATCAAGACTGAGTGAGAGTCGCATTCGAGTTTTACCTAAGAAGTTATATTTTATTATAATTAATTATAATAAAATATAATCACTCAAAACGAATTACAGTGAAAACTTGGCTCAAGATTCCGGTGAACTGTTCGGACTGGGGTGAATTTCTCGATCGATAGCTCCTTTGAAAATTGCTTCCTTCGGTCGCGTGGGAGACAGGTTTTTCTCCCAAACCCTCTTTCAAAACCAACGCAGGCGGGGCTATTTTACGCCTTCTGATCCCGTGTCAAGGGCTGCGCGAGTGCGAATAGAGGTGCTTCGCTCAGGTTTGTTGGGTCGCTCCGCTCCCGGTTTCGCACCCTTGACACTCGTTCGTCGGGTCAAGAAAGAAGAATCGCTAAAGGCGTTTTGGGGTCGCGTTGCGTTTGGTTTTTGTTTATGCTTTCTGTTCCATTTGAGTTTGTTGCGGGTTTGGCTGAGGAGTTCGGTGCGGTTGAGTGTTTCTGGCGTGAGTCGGATCGGTCGTTCACGGGCTTTGTTGCTGAGGTGTGGTTTGACTCGCTGCCTCGTGAGTTCGCGGTTCGTTGGGCGCGGGTGGTTGGCTACTCGGTTGTGGTTCGTTGTCCGTCTTCGGCTCCAGGTCGGTTCGCAGTTTCTGTGCCTTGTGTCGTTCCCTTGGGTTCGGTGTCTCTGTCTGCTGTGTCTCGCGGCTCTCGTGTGCAGTTGAGTGAGTTGTCGCTTGAGGAGTTGTTCGCTCTGGCTGAGGAGGTTGGTTCTCGCTACTAGCGTTCTGGGGGCTTCGGCTCCCTTTTTTTGCGTTACCGACCTGTCCGCCGAACACTTCACCCAACAATAAAAAATCCCCCATTTCTGGAGGACAAAGCGTTGTGTTGAACGGTCTCAAGCAAACTAATCCAATGAAGCCATAATTTCTTTACTCTGAGCGATAATTTGCTGAAGATGCTCACGAACAGTTTGATCAACACTGGGATTTTTGTACTTGGTCACATCCAGTTCGAGGAATGCGAGGAGATTATCAATCTGTTTCTGAATGAGTTTCGATCGCCCAAAGACATCGCCATATTCCCAACTCTGCTCAGGTTCTTCACCTGCTTCATACACTGGCGAATAGGGAAAATTGGGATCGTACTGTTCGAGTAAGTCGCTCATCATTCCTCTGCATTACTCAATTGCCACAATTCCGCTGCTAATTTCGTATTCACAAAACTAAGAATCTGATTGAGTTCCATGAGATCAGTCATTTCAGCTTCTTCGTCAGGGGTTAAGGATCGATTCTTCCGGTCTGTGAGAAGACTCTCTAATCGTTCCTGTAAGCGATCGCTGAACTGAAAATGTCTCGCCTTCTCATTTGGATCAAACTGAACATCGTTGTAGAGATGAGCTGAACAGGTCATAAATCTTCTATCTCATAACAGGCTAATTGAAATCGGCATTGAACCGCAGCCGCTAACATGATCAGCGTATCAGCCGTGCATGAGCCAGCGTTAAAGGCACGTTCAATTTGAGGTCTACGGTTTATGGCTGTAGCGTTCTTATCCTTCTCACTTCCATGTTCGCGAGCGATCGCTACATATTCTCGCACTAAATTTGGTAGCCATTTCTCACCCCATTTTTTCTGGGCACGTTGCTGAATCCGCTCTAGAATTGCGCTACACGTCATAATCTCCAAGTTTTCAGCCAAACTCATCAGCATAAGATTCTAACTAAAATTAGTATTATTGAGCATCGTACATTTGTTTCAGTCCGCTGGTGAGTCTCATTTCTCGGTTCCTTTTTGAATGGTTGCCGCTCCCAAGCCGCGAGGCTTACCTTCTCATTGAGCGAATCGGTCGCTATCGCTCCCAAGGCACTCAACGAGAAGGTCAAAACCAATTAGCGATCGTAGAGATAAAGTCCTAGACCAAATTTTGCAGCCGCACGACGAAACGCCATACTCTCGGCATTCGAGGAAGGATCACCATAGGCAAGCTCTTTCAGTTCAGTGACCGGGCGATCATGCTCATCTCTCAGTGGTCGTCGGTTAGGCTTTTCACCGATCCAAATCTCTTTCTCATCTTTCAAGCGTTCGGTTCCAGTTGCCTCTCGATACACTAGCCCTTCAGCACAGGTGATCGATAAGCGACCCACTATAAAGATGCGATCGCTCGTTGTTTCGATCTTCATAATTGCCCAAGTCCATCCAGGCGCGTATTTATCTAGGATTTTGCTTGCCGTGTGCCAAGAAATGTATTCGATCGGCTTTCCACCTTGGCTTCTCGTCTCTAGCATCGAATTTGGCAGAGGTCGAGAAAGTGCAGCGATGATCTGACTGAGTGACCATTCTCCAATCGTGCTCGGAGGCGATAGTTTTTCTGACCCATTTTGTGTTGTGGCTACCATGTCGCTTACTGTAAATGTTGTCAGTGGATTTCGTCTTCTATTGGGTTGATCTTCTGAGTCCAGATCAGCAACTCTTCTGCTTCTTCAGGTGAAAGTCCTTGAATAAACACTCTTACGGTTACAGGTGCGTCGATGTACCAGCATTCCGCCGTTGCTTGAACTTTAATCACTCTCTGGTCTGCTCTGCATGGAAAATCTCGCCACACTTTTGACTGTTCATGCTGAGCATCCCTCGCACCTAAAGCATTTCTGAGATTGATTGCAACACACTGCTCTTTCCAGCGCTGTTCTCGGTAAATGTTTCTGGTTCTCAGAAGCTTCGTTCTCTCTTCTAAATAGCGAGGCAATAGCCTCGTACTGATTTCATGAGCGATCGCTTCTGCCTCTCGATTCATTGAAACGGTGATTGTTGGGAGCAAATCCCTCGATCTCTGTGAAGTGTAGGCTGTTAAATCATCACCTTCATAGTCGTAATGACCTACGAAAATGAGGCGATCTTTCATCTTGATTCTGCTGTCTGTCAAAATTTCCAGTCCATAGCCTTCTGGGTGGAGAAGCAATCTAGGCTTAGCGATTTCCCAGAGTTCACCCAATGCTTGAGCAATCTCTCGAATTTTTGAATCGATCAGATTTTGTGAATTCATACTGTCATTGTTGTTTCTGTTGCGAGGGGCAGATTTAGCGGTACTGCCCAAACCGAGAGATTTAGAGATCTAGAAGCTCTTTGCCCTTCTCTTCCCAAGCCAAAAGCTTGAGTTCAAAATTTTCCGGGTGCTGCGACTCATACCAACGAGACGGAGTGAGTAAGCAGTTTTCGCGATCGATAGGGCAACATTTACCGATCAGCGTTGTGATCGAATAGTTTTTAGGGTTCATCGTCGCTATATTGTGTAAACGTGAATCTGTTCGTATCCTTCCTTGTGGGCATGGTACAAACTGATAAAGGCATCATTCGCGATCGCTTCCCAATTGATGTACTGATCGAGCGTTGCCGAATCAAAAACCTGGATCTTTTCTGCTGCCTCTGCAATTTGCAAATGCTCCTCACAGAATGCAGCTTCAGATTTGTAGCAACCGATGTAGTAATCAGGAAACTCATCAATCTCAGCATCATCGCCAAAATACGCGAAGTAGCCTTTGATTGGTTCTTCTCCATGCTCATGAATAAGTGCAGCAACTTGACAAAGTTTTTCGAGGTCGGAACTCTTGACCTCAGCAAAACCCTCATACGCATCAATCCGCCATTCTTCGCCTTCTGAGTCCTTAAGCAGTGCATCGATCGCGAATTGCACATCATCAGGCTCAATCCCTTCATAGAAATCGACCCATACGCCACGCAAGTGACCGTTATTGTAGGCAGCTAGATCAGCAAAATAAACTCTAGGTGTTGACATTGTTCTAGCTCCTAAAACGGGACTTGTTCGACATAGAGATCGCAGGTTGGATCGAAAGCGTCTCGCTGTGGGTGCAAGTATCGGTAGACATCTCCCCCGCACCATTCGCGCTGTCGTTTTGCGACGCAGTAGCCGACATTTGGAATGTCGAGATAGATACGAGTAACAACGAAGTGTTTACACTGCCCACAGGTCGGTGTAAAAAGTCCTTGGGGTGCGGCGGGTAGATCTTCTTCAGTGGGAAAATGTCGATCGGCAAAATGCCCGTGAGTAAAACTGTAATCAGACATAAAATGGAGACTCCATCGTTAGTGGTGGATGCCCTCGCTGCAATGTTTCTCAGGCAATCAGCGAGGGTTTTGAGTTGAAAGAGTAAGCAGTTTCTCGACTTGCTCAGGTCTAGGATTGCGCCTACTTCGTGCCTGTCCCGTTGCACTGGCGGGTAACTTTCGTTAGATGCCCTTCGCGTCTTACATCCGGCGGGTAGTTTATCGACTTGCCCAGGTCACCAGACCTAAACCTTCTGTGCAATCTCTAGTAAGAATGTCTCGATCCCGTTGAACTCCCACAGCTTGACCTCATGAGGCGTAGAGAGTCGCTTACTGGGGCGAAGAAGCGCTTTAGCATCAGGGAAAAGCTCACGAAGTCGAACAATAAAACGCTGTGCTGAAAGCTCACTCTTAAAGCCGACATAAGCCGTTTGCACTTTCGCCAGCCGTCCACCTTTGCCGGGACGTTTCAGAACTCGCGTGATCACTTGAACGCGATCGCATAGCCTGACCTGTGCGTAACCATCTTTGAGCAGTTGAACGGAAACTTTCATCGCTAAAACCAAATCTCTATACTTATGATTATACTATTTTTAGTATATTAATATACTAAAAATAGTATAAAAAGAATGAAGTTTAGATGAAGGATTCCGATACAAAAAAAGCCCTCCCAAAGCTGGAAGGGGAGCGGGTACGCTGCCTAAGCTCACGAGCTAGAACTGAAGGGAATTAGCTGGATGAGCAGAACCACCGCCCCCAGTCGGAAACTTAGAAAGAACCGCAGCAACCGCAGGCGGAACGCTCAGAAACACAGCCACACCAGGCGGAAAACTGCGCCACTGCGCGACAGGAGCGATGCCTAAGACAGAAACACCATCAGAAGCACACCAATCAGCGAAGCCCATCGGCGCAACGGTCGGGAAGAAGAGAATAAAGCGATCGCTGCCACGCGAGACAACCCAGCTAGGGGAGAAGGGAAAGAGTAAAGACAACTGCATAAAATCTAATAAACCGACATCTCAATTATACTAAAAATAGTATAAAAAGGCTATAGGGTACGCGAACCGTCACAACAACTGTCACAACCCTGCTCTCCCTTTCTCTTTTCTCTCTCTTCTCACTCTCCCTTTCGAGACAGCTACTCAAGTCGAATCAGCCAAGCGGAGAGAGCGCCCCAAGAGTGGCAAATAGCATGGCTGTAGCGGAGCGCTATGCTAAATTTGCCCGATGGCGCGAACGTAGCGTGTTAAAGGTCAGAGCTTTCACTGGGTCGGAAGTGTTGAAGTTCAGATCGATCGTGATTCGAGGTGGAGCGAGACTCGATCGGCAAATTCTTGGCGCTGGCGAATGCCGAAGGCAAATGAGCCTGCGCGAGTCTGAGCAAATAGCTGGCGCGTCTTAGCGCTAGCGGCAAGTCTCCACCGACCCGCGAGCAATTTAGAGTCACCTGCTAATCTCCTGCACTCAGTTCGAGCAATTTTCGCGATCGCTTATCAAATTTCCAAAGTGAAGCAGTTCTGAGCCAAGATGAAACGCGATCGCGCTATGAGAAATTTCCCGGCTGATAGCCTTGGATTGATCGTCGATCGCATTTTCCCGCCCGTGCAAAGCACAGGCTAATTGGTAAAGGCACAGAGCCAGCCGCTTTGCGCTGTCCCCGTGCGAGGCAAAAGGCATTCATGTTAGACCTTAATCCAAGTACAACCCTCAAAACGGAATCGGTTTTAGTGTTTGTGGTAGATAGAGCGGATGCCAGGGCATTCCTAGCTTAGTTAGCCTTAAGCAATGAAGATTTGGAAGCATCTTTTTAACATAAATGTGTCGATTGTGATGGGTTCCATGATTGCCCCATGCAGCCACGACAATTCCTGCTCTTGCCGCGTACTCAAGTAGATATTTGTCATTTTCTAAACCGATTGGATCGGCTGAGGCAATCATATCTTTTGGATCTGTTGCTCGGTACGCGAACAAATTTGTCATACAAAGACCCGAATAACCCCAATCTTTCGCGAATTTGATGCAACGACGAATCGTAGGGTCATCCTGTGTTTCATCCGCCGTAGATGGATTCAAACCAACGAACAGGGCGTAATTAGAACTCCAATCATTCGCCCACCTCCGCCACAGAACATAGCGATATTTGCGACAAGGAGAAAATATCGCATCACTAGATAGTGTTTCAACAGCAGAAAGAGATGGGAACTGATTCATGAAACGACTGCCCGAATTCGACATTGGAATCAGCATACCCATAAAAACTAGGGCAGCAAAGCGTACTGGAGAAGGTCACAAAAGCAGCAAATTCGTTAGAAATTTTCTCTCCTCACCTACGGCACTCCTTCTTTTCCATCGCGTAGCCTCTCCACGCTATAACAGTCTTATCAAGTAGGAGAAATTGATCATGCAGCCCCAAGCTGAACACCTCACACCCGAAGCTGCTCAAGCTCTGATGGCAACTCTTCCAGAAAAGATTAGATTAAGGCTGCTGACTTGTGCTGCTCAGCTTGGCTATCCCGTTGAAGCGGTGATCGAAATGGCGGAAAGCTTCGCTTAGCCGAAGGCAACGCTGGATTCTTGGACGAAGATGCGGTGAACTTCCCTAGCTGTAATCCGGTAGGGGTGGATTTTGGTAGACCGGATATTCGGAAAAGCGCTTAGTGAACAGTTCGCCGGACAAACTGAACAAAAGCCACAACCGCGATGGATTGTGGCTTGTTTGATGAGATAGCGCAACTTTTTGACTAGAAATCAGCCGTACAGTCGCGTGACCACTCTCCTCTGAAGATTGTGCCGAATGTCTTAAAGCAGCTTCCATTATTAGCAGGTTGGTTGAAAATTTCTCGTCTCGGCTCCCAGAACAACCCGGTTTGCATTTGACCTCGAACTGTAATGTTTTGGCTTCCAAGTGGCAATGTTACGGTTCGTTTGCTACCAACTACGAGTCCAGGAACTTTGAAGTCTTTGCGTTGTCCATTGATGCTATAGGTAATCTGGTAGTCGGCAACATATCCACCTTGATTAAAGACGGTGACTCTAGGAGCAGAGGCAGCGATCGCAGACATCGAGATTGCGGGGACGGTTGCAAGCATTAAAGCAGAGGCGGAAATGAGTTGACGTAGCATGTTGTTTCTCCTGGGCTTTTCAGTGGTTTCGAGCTTCTGAGGAGATACACGTTCGCAAGTTTGGGTTTATGCAGGGTTGCTAAAAAATACTGTGAAACATTTGAAGGATAAATGTTGCAAAGAGAGCAAGTGAGTTTGGAGAACAGTTCACAAAACGGGGTGAAAGCCACATTTCATAAGAATCTGTGGCTTTTTCAAGTGCAAGAATCACCAGACCCGCAGAATGGATCATGAGTTTGCACTAATCATCTTTCGCCACTTTGATCAACTCAATCAGTAAGTAGAGAAAAACGCAACCGAGAAAAACCGTTACGACTGTCCCACCCTGCTCAATGAGTTTGATCATTGTAGGGTTGGTCAAATCGATCGTAGAAGTTACAGGCACTTCTACGATTGCTGAAACTGACTGAACTGATTTAGAATTTGACATGAGAAAGTTACCTCCTTTTGGTGGCTTAATTGATCGATTAAAGGCAGCTACAGGGGGTTCTAAGTCTCGTAGCTGCTTTTGTTATGTATAGCATCCGATATGTAATCCTTCGCTTTCCCCTAACCCATAAAAATCAACTTCACTTTTTTGTTAAGAATCACTTAATGGGTTGATTTGCTTCTTAAATCTTGCCGGGAAAACTACTCAGAAAACCCAGCGATTTGTAATCAATTGTTGGGTTGATCCAAATCGTTTTCTCGAATTCTAACGATTTGAATATTAGCGGTTTTTTCTGGAAATTACGCGCTTCTTTGAGCTTTTTTCGCTTTTTCCTTTTCTTTCTGCTTGGTGCATTTTTCGGCAGCTTTTGCTTCTTTTTCAGCATCGATCGCCGCTAATCTGACTTTCTCTTTCTCTTCAGAGATTTTATCCAGGTAATAGTGGTAATCGCCCCGGTACAAGCGGAGTTCGCCGTCTCGAATCTCGACAATTTTGTTGGCAGTTCGAGAGATAAAGTAGCGATCGTGCAACACAATAACGACACTGCCCTCATAATTTTGAATCGCTTCTTCTAACATTTCTTTAGCCGGAATATCTAAGTGATTGGTTGGCTCATCCAGAATCAGCAAATTAGCGGGTTTGAGCAGCATTTTTGCTAATGCCAACCGCGCCTTTTCTCCTCCGCTGAGTGATTCGACTTTTTTGAAAACGGTATCACTACTAAACAGAAATCGTCCTAAATGTGTGCGAACTTCCTCATTTCTCCAGTCTGGGACTTCATCGTGAATCGTATCGGCAACGGTTTTATTCAAATTTTTCCGCCGACATCGCAGGCTTTTTATCGTAAGTCAGCACCATCGGACTCGGAACTAACTCACGATCTTCTCCTGAGAAAGGCTTCTCTAACCCCCCGTTGAAAAAGTAAGTCACATGAGCATACTTCTCAGTTTCAGCCGTGTGCAGTTGCCGCAATCTATGAGGCGAGATCACTTCTCCTAAAATTTTGTTGAAGTTTTGCGCCTCAAATGCGACCTTGACGGAAAGTGAAGGACCGTATTGGGTAAACGTCACAAATGCGAGCGGAGGGATCAGGGTTCTCTCAAATCCATTAAATGCAGGATCAACAAATACCTGCTTTTATTCAAATCCAGCGCTTCCGCCTGATTTTGCTCGAAATAACTGGGAATCACGTTGTGATCCCCTAACTTAATAGTGCCTTCAACGGGCTGTTCGCTTCCAGTCATGAGATGCAGCAGGGTTGATTTCCCGGCTCCGTTGGGCCCCAGAATGGCAATATGATCCCCACGTTCAATCAGCAACTCTGCGCCTAAGAACAGAATTTTGTCGCCATACATATGCGTGAGATCTTCAATGATCACCACTTCACGTCCGCTGCGGGGAGCAGGCGGAAACCGAAAATGTAGCGTTCTCACATCAGAATCGGGCGCTTCGATCCGCTCGATTTTATCGAGTTGTTTTTCGCGGCTCTTTGCCTGCGTGCTGCGAGTGGCACTGGCCCGAAAGCGATCGACAAATGCCTGTTGTTTCTCCAACTCTTTCTGCTGCCGCTCAAAGGCGCTCATTTGTGCGTCTCGCTGTTCCTGCTTCTGCTGCAAGTAAGCAGAGTAATTGCCGAGATACGTAGTCGATACACCGCGCTCAGTTTCCACGATTTGGGTGCAGAGTCGATCGAGAAATTCCCGGTCGTGCGACACAATCACCATTGGAGTAGAAAGGTCTTTGAGATAGTTTTCTAACCATTCGATCGTTTCTAAGTCCAAATGGTTGGTCGGCTCGTCAAGGAGTAAGAGATCAGGCGATTGGAGGAGAATCTTGCCCAAACTCATCCGCATCTGCCAGCCGCCACTGAACGCGCTAACTAAACGATCGCCATCATCGGGATCGAATCCCATTTCAGGCAGAATTTTCTCAATCCGAGTTTCTAGCCCATACCCATCCATCGCCTCGAATTGTCGTTGCAGCTTGTCCATTTCCCAACAACTTATCCAGTTCTTCTGGGGTTGCGGTTTTGCACTTTTGCCAACACTTCTGCGTTTCGTTAGCTGCACTAAACGCCCGCTCAAATTCTTCTCGAACGGTACGAGTAGATCAATTTCAGATTCTTGAGTCAACTCAGCAATATGCAACCTCAATGGAAGAATTAATTCGTCATCAGTCGGCTCAATTTTCCCAGCGATAATCTTGAGTTGCACCGATTTGTCTGCACTATTCACACACTCAACGCGATCTCCAGGTTTAACTTCTCAGTCAATATCCCTCAGGACTTCGCCAGTGGGTTAGATCTTACTGACGTGTTCGAGGCGCAAGCAGATGCAGCCCCATCCGGACGAGAATAAGCGGATTATGCACTGCAATGTCATTATTTGATGGGTTCGCCATCTTCTAGCGTGTACAGATCCGGTTCATCGTGCCAAAAATCAAACGATCCACCCTGTTCAGCAAGTTGCATTAATTCCAAAGTGGAAGGTTCATGGATTGATGCCCATAGCTTCTCTTCTAACAAGACTTGCTCAGCAGGAGAGAGCGATCGAATCGCCTGGACAAGAGATTCGACCAATTGAACGTTAATATTGTTCTCACTGCCTGATTGCATATAGCTCTGAACAAGGATTTGACGTAATAAGCGTATGGTAACTCAATGCTAGATTTCTCCAAAATTGAGAGCGATCGCTATTTATAACAAGCAGGTGCAGCCCCACCCGGACGAGAATAAGCTGATCTTCGCCCACAGCTTCGACCTCGTTTATCGGTATCGTAAGGACATTCACAACTTCCAGACACAGGTTCTCGAAGTGGGGTCAGCCCTTCAGAAGTGGGAGAAGGTGAGACGGCTGGTGATGATCGTTCTGTTGAACTCTTTCCAGCGATCGCGACAAATTGACCATTCACCCAACCTATTGCCCCAGATGGGAATTTGACTTGATACCAGGTCTGACCGTCATCGCCTTGTTTCTCGCCCAAAACTTGAACGACATCGCCCACAACTCCATAATGCTGAGCAGTCGATCGAGGACTTGCATCTTCACGGACATTGATTTGAGCGTTTGGATCTTGAGCGGTGAGTGTTGCTTGAGCGCTTAAGGATGGAACGGTCGGACTCGGTTTCTCGATCGAGGGAGTCGGGGAAGGGGTAACAGGCGTTGGAAGTGATGAGGGAGATGCGGAAGGTGAGGGAGCGGTAGTTTCACTAGCCGAAGGCAACGCGGTATTTTGGGACGGAGCAGAACAGGCAACCAGGAAAAATAAAATTGGGAGCGACCAGATTGAGGGCTTCATGCTGGCAAATTGAAAACGTCAAGCTTCAGCTAACAGTAATATTCCTCACTCTTCATCTATCCGTAGAGACAGCCCGGATCTTGCC
This sequence comes from Leptolyngbya sp. UWPOB_LEPTO1, assembly GCF_017302695.1. NCBI lineage: Bacteria > Bacillati > Cyanobacteriota > Cyanophyceae > Leptolyngbyales > Leptolyngbyaceae > Leptolyngbya > Leptolyngbya sp. UWPOB_LEPTO1. The sequence goes on from NZ_JAFLCJ010000039.1 coordinate 17,205, forward strand.
TCTTTTTTCGCTTCAATCAGCTTCTGAATATCTGTCTCATCCTGAAAAAATACTGATTCTGCATAGCCAAACCTTAAGGTTTAATAGTTTCTTTATATACCTCTGAACCTGCAAGTATTACTTAATTCTTTTCCTCCAGGTAACTATGTAGTTGTCGCAGTAACCCACTTGCCAATAAAACTGAAAAATTTAAGATGTAATTGAGCTAGAAAATTCATCACCTGAATCTTAAAACCTAGCTCCTTCACAGTTCACCAAACAGGGCATCGCCATCTAGAACACTGTTAGAGACAAGTAGACTGCCACTCCTAAATGCGTCTACGAAACTAACTCACTTGAGTTACGAGCAAAGAGCTAGCAGTGTAAAGACAAGTGCAATTCTTGATGACGAGATAAGGCAAGACGCAAACAATTCGTTATCTCTGCCTAACCTAGCCTTCACGGAGCTGCAATTTTCAGCATACTCAGATTCTTGGCTTGAAATAAAAATGTAGCCTGCTGTAAGGCAAGCAACTTCTTCAGTTGAGTTGCTAAATGCTACAAGCATAGTTTTTGATTGGAGAACCGAAGATGTTGAATTTCCAAGAAGAAGTTTTAGAAGCTAACACCGCAAGAGCAGACATTTTACGTTCTACTAAAGTTGCAAGAGCCACTTTGGATGGGGGACCTTTAATGTCACCATTTTACGACCCTGACCCCACCGCTGTTATTCATGCGGCGCAAGACTTCACAGTATCAGTTACAACTGTCTCCAAAGAGCTTTATACCAAATACCGGGAGGAATACTATGGCGCGACAATTGTATTGGCTCAACTGACAATTACGTTGCCCACCCCAAATTTTCCAAATAAGAGAACACCTTCTCATTTGCAAACCGGATCAGATCGAGCAGCTTGATTCAGCAATCTTGATCCAACGAGATCTTCAAAGAAAAGACACTAGGATGCGTCCAAACTTGCAATTCGAGACTTCCTAGTGCCCGTATCAATAAAATATCAACAGGTTCAACTGTACATGAACGCGAAACAATCGGGACATTCCCGACAAACCTCGGCAGCCAAAGCTGGGATTTCAAGACGTACCGCCCAGCGGATTGAAAATGGGACGCATCGACCCAAACGCGGACGACCGAGAGATTGGAAAACCCGCAAAGACCCACTCGATGGGCATTGGGAAGCAGACTTGCTGCCGATGCTAGAACGAGAACCTCGCCTACACCCCATCACGTTGTTTGAAACGCTGCAAGAGTTATATCCCGGACAATATGACGACAAACTGAGAACCGTAGAACGACGGGTCAAAGATTGGAAAGCTCAACACGGGAAACCGAAAGAAGTGATGTTCAAGATTCAGCATTCTCCGGGAGTCCTAGGACTGTCTGACTTTACGCACCTCAAGGGTGTCACCGTAACAGTCAGAGGACAAGCGTTTCAGCACATTTTGTATCACTATCGACTGGCGTTTAGTGGGTGGCAATATGTGCAGGTAATTCAGGGTGGGGAGAGCTTTGTGGGCTTATCCCAAGGCTTACAAAATGTGCTGTTTGCCTGTGGAGGAGTGCCCCAGCAACATCGCACCGATAGTCTCAGTGCGGCATATCGCAACACGGGTAGCCGCAATCCGCAATTGACGCAAATGTATGCCGCGATCTGTGACCACTACCGGATGCAACCGACTCGAAACAACCCAGGCGTGGCTCATGAAAACGGTTCCATCGAGTCGTCTCATGGGTACTTCAAACGCCGATTGTGTCAGGCGCTGTACCGTCGAGGCAGCTTTGATTTTGAGAGTGTCGCTCAGTATCAGGCGTTCATCGAATCAGTGATAGCAAAGCTCAATGCCAAGTGCCAGCAAAAATTTGAGTTGGAACGTTCCACTTTGCAAAGCTTACCGCAATATCGGACGGCGGATTATGAGGTTTTAAGTAGTCGAGTCAGTGCCCACAGTACCATCAGTGTGCGTTGCATTCTTTACAGTGTGCCGTCTCGACTGATTGGGCAGCAACTGACATTACATCTCTATCACGACCAGATTGCGGGCTTTGTCGGCACGACTCAAGTCGTTGTGTTGCCTCGTCTTCATGTCCATGGCAGTGCAACGATTCGACGGGCGCGCTGCATCAACTATCGCCATATCGTCGAGAGTCTGCGTCGAAAACCCAGAGCATTTCTGCACTGCCAATGGCAGGAAGACTTACTGCCCGATGCCGACTGGCGCGAACTCTGGCAACAGATGAAACGCGGCACTGATCCCGATACTGCTGCTCGTTGGATGGTTGAGGCCTTGTACATTGCAGCCACTCAAGACCGAGAAGTCGAAGTGGCGAACTATCTCAAAACTGAGCTTGCAGCCGGTACATTCACCCTCTCTCGTCTCCAACATCGATTCAATCTGATGAAATCCCTACCTGTTCCCGAAGTTGCTTCAATGCAACACGCACTATCGAGCTATGACCAACTCTTCCAAACACAGAAACAATCCCCAGTCCCAGTTGAGTCCCTACCAAACCCTGACGACGGTGCTCAAACGCCTCAAGTTGAGCCACTTCCTGTCCGATTGGCAGACGGTCGAACATCAAGCCACTCAGGAGAATTGGAGCTACGCTCAATTCCTCTTAGCACTCGCCGAAGGGGAAGCCTCCCGTCGCGACCAGGCTCGGATTGCCCGCGCGCTCACCGAAGCGCAATTGCCTTGCGGAAAATCCTGGTCTAATTTTGAGTTCGCTCATGTTCCTAGTCTCAATCCGGCAGTGGTGATGCAATTTGCCGAATCGACCAGTTGGTTGCAAACTGCCTCCAATATCCTCATCTTTGGACCGAGTGGAACTGGGAAAACACATGTCAGTTCGGCACTAGGGCGTTCCATGATAGAGTTGGGCAAATGGGTGAAGTTCCTGCCTGCCACCACGCTCGTTCAGCAACTTCAGCAAGCAAAACTACAACTGCAATTACCTGCTTTTCTTGTCAAACTCGATAAGTACGATCTGCTGATCATTGACGACTTGGGCTATGTCAAAAAGTCAGAGGCGGAAACCTCGGTGCTGTTTGAGTTGATTGCTCATCGCTATGAACGGCGCAGTCTACTGATTACAGCCAATCAACCTTTCAGCCAGTGGGATAGCATCTTTACGGACTCGATGATGACGGTCGCTGCCATAGATCGCTTAGTCCATCACGCGACCATTCTCGAAATGCAAGCCGAGAGTTTTCGCAAACAAGCCGCAATCTCACGCACTCACACGACTTAATTCAGCACTCGTATCCTGAACTCACTTTACCTTGAGGCTCTGCTTAAAAGTGCAGAAGTTCTTCCGTCCAGCCTGGATTTCAACGATTCAGTTTGACAATTTGTGCTGCTTTTTTGTCCCTGTACTACTCAGCTTGAGTCCATCTTCAGTCCATCCGAGTAGTACAGCATTTTTAGTTGTCGTTTGGAAACGTGATCATCTACACCTTACTTTCAACTTGGATGCGAACACTACCTGATTCCATTGATTTGAAGTTGAATTTTGTAGCAAAAAGGAGGAGAAAATTGATGCTCTAAATGTGCCAATGTAATTGACGGGAGACACTAGTCTCAAATCAATCTCATTCTTGATCTCGATGTCGGTCTAAAAGTTAATCTCGATACTGGACTATGTAATTGTCACTTGGCCAATATGATTGTCACCCAACAGTTCTTCAAAGCTAAGGAGCGCTTTGCCGTCAATTCCCGCTGTTTTCTTACCAGCATTGAGTTGAGTGACTTGCCGGATAGCAAGCAATCTTGCAGCTTGAGATCTCAGGATCAGTTTCTGAAGGAACCGTGCTTTCCGCTTGTCCCCGTTCATAACTGCTTTGAACACGCGACATTGTAGGCGAAATAAGTTACGGCGGAATTTCTTCCACGGTAAATTCTTCCATAATTCGCTCGTATTGCTACTGCGTCCAATCATGCTCTACTCCGTTTGGTGTTTTCTGAATGCCTCAAGGCAATTACGCCTTGTCCTACCCGAATCCAAGGAGTTAATCCACTCGTCTGGTCTACTGTGGATTCGACCTTCCACAGACCCTAGATTCGTTTTTATTCGTTCCTCTCAAAAGATAGTTGTCCCGGTTAGGTGGAGCCACTTCAACTGTCAGAACCCCTGACTCATGCCGCTATCGTAGAAAAAATGCGGCGGGATACTAATCTCTGACAACCTCGGGCTTAGGATTGCGTCCGGGTCTTGATAAGTTGCTTTTCTAGGCTCTGTTTCACCGTTCGGAACTCTCTGTTAGCCGCAGTGTCGCTTGCAATTAGCGTCTGATTCAGCCCTGTTCCCAGCTTTGACCTCCCGAATTCCGAGTCGGGTCATCATGGGCAGTTAGGCGACTTCTTCCAATGACTTTACCCATTAAGTGGTCGAATTAAGATATCCCATTTCGGTAGGTCTGGATTGCGTTCTAATCTGCACTCAACCTCACGCATCTCAACTTTGGAAAGTGCAATGCCTTTTGGATCAGGGTTGGTGTTCAACGCCACGATGGGATGAATGCCTTTCCAAGTCATACTTTCTGCCCAAGCGAGCATCGTTTGCACCGTGGTCAGTTGAGTTCCATTCCAGTGCTGTTCGAGGATGCCCCAACAGCGTTCAATGGGATTGTACTTGCTATGGTAGGGCGGATAGTAGAGCAGTTGAATGGATATGCCAATCTGGTCTGCAAATTCGACCATGCGGTTGAGAAACTGAGTGCGAATCCCACTACTCTCTGGTCCATTATCGACTTTGAGTTGCAAGCGTTCGGTCAGTCTCTGTTGCTTGAGGGTCAAGCGACTCCACCAATCTTGAAGGGTATCGACGATGAAATCACTGGTTTTATGCGAACTGCCAAAGTAGAGATGCAGTTGTCCACTATCTTCATCCACAATCCCACAAGGAATGTACGTTTCCTCGCATCCCATATCGTGGTCAAGTGCTTGAGGATTGCCTCTGGTTTGCCCGCCACGAGAATACTTGCCAATGTTCACCGTGGCTTTGCAATCCAGACTCAATCGTTTGATGCTACCGTTTTCACTTTTGCGATCTTTAGCTTTGATGTTGTCGAAGATCGCATCGGTTTCGGGCAGTTTTTTTGGGGAATGGCTTTGACCACGGGCTTCAATCGATAACCCATCCGATTCAAGATCACTGCCATCGTGCTGGGTGCAGGCAATTGCTCCTCCCCAAACCCTTGTTCTCGCAGTTGAGCAATCGCCGCTTGTGCCGTTAATCGCGTGTAAGCAATCGTCGTCTTAAACGTCGGGTCTTGTTGAGCGTCATCTTCCGCGATCTGCTGCAACGCTGAAGCAACTTCGGGATACTTTTCTTCCCAGCGTTTCGCCCCACTATTGCCTACTTGCGCGCTGATACACACCAGTCCAGTGCGACGTTCCCCTAGCCCAGTTTCCACATTCACTCGTCCCCAGCCAAACACTCGCTCTGCAATGCGGGCGCTTCCCTCGCAATATTTCAGCGCCATCTCTGCCTGAAAGCTCCGTCGTTCTGCCCCACGCATTTTGGACGCTGCTAATCGAAGATCCTCAACCTGATAGGCAGTGACGATGGGGTCTTGTGTGCGCTCATCGATTCTGTCCACCCGATTGTTCCTAGATTTCTGAGAGAATGAGGACTATTCTAAAGCCTGGGTAAATCTTTTAACAGAAGCCGCCTAAGCATCCAGAAAGTTATACAGAAAAGACAACTATCACACTATTTTCATAATCAGCAAAATTATATTTGGTTGAGCCTGATAGCAGGCAATCTCCCCCTTCCTCTACTCCCCCACTGACAAAATCTTATCCATCAAGCAGAATTTTTATTGAGTGATTTTTAGCTCAAGACTTCTTCTGATTATCGATTGAGAAGCAGAAGAGAAATAGTGCCGCTGTAAACCTCAGACTTTTGTGGCGGAGTAGACTCGTACTGCACCAACAAGTTCTGTGTTTCGCTGACTACGATATTAGTTCCAGCATGGTTTTCAAGGTTCGAGGTTGCTGATGGCTGAACGCTCGTTGGTTCTGCACCGGGCTTCACGAGAATGACTTGAACAGGAATAGTTTTACCCTCCGCATTTGTTAGGATACTCGCCGTTACTTTGAGGTCATATTCCTGCTCACTATTGGTTGAAATCGCTAATTGAGCGACTTGTTGCATTTGCTGGTCAGCTAGAGAGATATTGCTAAGCACTTGCACTGAGCTGATTGGAGTTGAGGTCGCAACGAGCTTGAGAGCTGGCTCCACGGTACCTGAGAGCTGAATCTCAGTCATTGTTCCTGCAACAGCTTTTGGGCTAAAAACTCCCGTAGTTGCTAGGAGCAAGTTAGATATCACGATCGCGGAGCCAATCCAGTTTTTCACCACAGTCTTATTTCCCTTCAGCATCAGAAGACAACATCAAGACATAGCACTTCAATGAAGGCACGATCACTGAGACTCTCATGCTCGGGTTTCGGGAAGAACCTCAAGCTCTATGACCGTTTGATCATCAGTGCTATATCGTTGTCGTATTTCTAATGTAAACAAATTGGAGCTCTTCAGCTTCCGAAATAAGCAGGATTCGTATGTAATGTTTTGGATAAGCTTCTACGTATTCTCAGTATTTCTTACAGCTTGGCCCTTCAGTAGATCAACATCCAGATTGATACTTACTCTGCTCCAATCATCTACTAGCCTGCTGCGACCGCTTTGATGAACGACTGAATACTCGTTGAATCTTTTGATTTAGAAAGTCAGGAGTACGGAATCAAAAAATAAAAGCTCAAAGAAATTACTGCTCAGTATTCTAAATAGTCTTAACTAGAGTCGTCGTTGATCGCGACTGTATATCACCTGCGTATTTGAACTTAATTATGTACGGGTCTCCTCTTGGTTTGAGCCTCAAAATTGTGTCGCTAAAATAGCAGGGTAGGAAAGCTTAATTTCCTCTGGCTTTGCTCTAGATGACGACTGATTGACACGATCGCAAAAGCTGCATTGTCCTGATATATCGTCTACTTTTTCAACGCAACTGAAACTTATACAGTAATGACAACGGTTAGCCTGCTTTCGTAAACACGATCGCAAATTCATTGCAGCAACACTAAAACTAGTTCTAATAATTAATTCAGGTATGTCCCTAATTAGTGTGGTTATTTGTACTCACAATCCTCGTGAGCAATATTTGCAACGAGTTCTCGACGCGCTGCAACGACAAACACTCCCCCTCACAGATTGGGAACTGCTCATAATTGATAATGCAAGCCAGATCCCTCTATCTTCAACATGGAATTTGAGTTGGCATCCTCTAGGACGCATTATTCGTGAGAAAAAGACGGGACTGACTGCTGCCCGCTTATGTGGCTATCAAGCAGCCAAGAGCGAAGTTCTTGTGTTTGTTGATGACGACAATGTGTTGGAACCGGACTACCTAGCGCAAGTCCACCAAATTTTTCAGCAGTACCCAGGGTTGGGAGCGATCGGAGGAAAATCTATACCAGACTTTGAAATTGCTCCCGAATCTTGGATGGTTGAATTTTACAAGATGTTAGCACTTCGAGACTTTGGAGAACAGTCCTTGATCAGCCAAGCTTTTGATTCAGAGGGACCGAATGCTTATCCAGACTTTGCTCCAGCAGGCATTGGCTTAGCAATTCGGCAATCTGCATTTCAGATCTATGCAGAACGTGTGCTCACGGATCAACAACGATTATCATTCGGTCGTACAGGCCAGCAACTGACCTCTGGCGAAGATAACGATATTGTGTTGACGATTTTGGAGCAAGGTTGGCAAGTCGGCTATTTTCCCGAATTGAAGATTATCCATATAATTGCAGCGAGCCGATTAAATAAGGAATATTTAGCACGATTGAACTACGCCTCAACTCGATCCTGGGTGCAAGTCTTGAGAGTACATAGAATTGAGGCATGGCAAAGGATTCAGCCTTGGACCGTAATGCTCCGCAAACTCAAAGCGTTCCTTGCTTATCAAGCTTGGCGGAATGCAGCAGCTTATGTCCGTTGGCGTGGAGCCTGTGGCTTATATGAAGGTTTAGCAGAGTAGAGCCAATGAATCAATCGACACAGCTTATCCACAATAGTATTTCTAGCGTTGCAAAAAACCTGCAACTGGGACGAGTTCTGTATTGGTCATACTATGTTCCTAAAGGAATGATACAGAGATCGCTGAAGCGAGATCCCATTCGCCGCTGGGGTGATGGTCGTGCTCAGGCTCAAATGGAACGCACTGCTTATCATTTGCCGCCTCTTACGCCTAGCAGTAATCCAGACAAACTCTACTTCCTCAGCGGTCGTCGTTTTTGGTATCAAACTTGTTTTTGTGCCTATTCCATGGTTACTCGATCGGGAGTTTATTTTAGACCAGTTATTTATAATGATGGTACCTTAAGCCAGCCCTTCCAGGATGAAATTCGGCGCATCTTTCCTGATGCAGAAATTATTGATACTGAAATCATTGAAGATCAACTAGATCAAGCATTACCGACACAAACATTTCCTACGTTGAGATCGCGCCGACTAGAATACTTCAACCTGCGGAAACTTACAGATATCCATGCAGGTTCTCAGGGCTGGAAGCTCGTTTTAGATTCAGACATGCTGTTTTTCCGTCGTCCCGATTTTCTGCTCGATTGGCTAAAAGCTCCCGAAAATCCTTGCTACATGGTAGATATTGATAATGCATACGGATATTCCGATGCATTGATGACTCAATTAGCAAGAGCAGCTATTCCGGATCGGGTGAATGTTGGAATTTGTGGACTCAATAGCACATCGATCGACTGGGAGGAACTAGAATATTGGTGCAAAACGTTGATCGACACAGAAGGCACGAACTACTATCAAGAACAAGCATTGACTGCAATGCTCATCGCACGCTTTCCAAATGAGATCGCTCCTGAGAAAGAGTATGTATTGATGCCCAACCGATCTGAAGTGCAGACTCCTCAAGCGGTGATGCACCATTATGTTGCAGACTCAAAGTTCTGGTATTTCCGCTATGGCTGGCAGCAAATTGTCCCTACTAAAGTTGCTTGATCTTCTCAAGAGCTACTTTGCTATAAATTCACTCTGATTGATAAAACGCTTATGTCATCCTTAGTTTCTATTCTAATTCCTGCTTACAATGCTGCGGATTGGATTGCTCAAACGATTCAATCTGCTCTTGAGCAAACTTGGTCAGATACTGAAATTATCATTGTGGATGATGGCTCAAGCGATCGTACGTTAGAGATTGCAAAAACATTTGCGAGTAGCAAAGTTCGTGTTCTGACTCAAGCCAATCAAGGAGCCGCCGCCGCCCGTAATCATGCTCTCCGTCTCGCGCAGGGAGATTATATTCAATTCCTGGATGCTGATGATCTAATCGCTCCTGACAAAATTGAGCAGCAACTCAAACTCTTGCAAACAAGCCCACCAAACTGCATTGCTTCTGGGAGCTGGGCACGGTTTTATCGCGATCCCGCTACCGCAACCTTTAAGCCCGAACCCTTGTGGCAAGACATGGAACCCGTTGATTGGTTAGTTTGTGCCTGGAATGGGCATTGGATGATGCATCCGGCTGCATGGCTTGTGCCTCGATCGATTGCCGAAGCCGCTGGGTTGTGGGATGAAACTTTATCCCTCAATGATGATGGGGAATACTTCTGCCGAGTGGTTTTAGCCAGTCGATTTGTCAAGTTTTGTGCTGAAGCAAAAAGCTATTATCGCTCTGGTATTCCAGGCAGTTTGAGCGATTGGAAATCTGATGCTGCTTATGCTTCAGCTTATCGAGTGATCGAACAATGCAGCCAGCAGATTTTGCACTATGAAGATAGCTCTCGTACCCGTGAAGTCTGTGCAACTTTGTTCCAACGGTTTATCTACGAAACTTATCCTGCTGTTCCCATTCTGCGGCAACAGGCACAACAGCAGGTACAAAACCTCGGCGGTACGCCGTTAAAGCCAACAGGCAGCCCAATGTTTCAGCGCTTATCTAGCTTGATGGGTTGGCGAATGGCGAAATGGATTCAACAATTGCTTTATCAAAGCGGTTATCGTCTTCAGAAACGCAATTCTACCGCTATCACTCAACCCTCTGTATCGTAATCATGGCTCGAATTCTGATTTTAATTAGTGGACATTTGTGTAATGCTCCTCGTCCTCAGAAAGAAGCTGATGCTTTAGCGGCAGCAGGTCATGAGGTAATGATTGCGGGGATGTGGTTTGATGACAAGTTTGCCGATCGAGATCGACAATTGCTCTCAGGCAAATCCTGGTCGTTTCATCCGATTGTGGATTTTCGCGGTGTGACGTTCGCACAAAAGCTTCAACGTTTAAGAATGCGCTTACAAGCGAAGCTAGCGCGAGAATTGTTTCAAAAAACGGCGATCGCATTACCAGACCTGCTGGGATATGGAGCAAAAGCAATGTTGCAGTTTGCCAAAACCCATCGAGCAGATCTCACGATCGTTCACTCGGAAGTCGGACTTTGGGTTGCTCAGCAATTGCGACAGCAGAGCTATACTGTTGGCGTTGACTTTGAAGATTGGTTTTCGGAAGATCTCCTGCCATCCGCGAGAGCAAGTCGTCCAATTGCTTGGGTTCGAGCTTTAGAAGCAGAGTTAGCTCGCCACTGTACTTACTGCTTAGCTCCTTCTCAAGCAATGGCAACTGCGATCGCGAATGCGTATCAAAGTGCTCCGCCCGTCGTGATTTATAACTCGTTTCCTTGCGGAGAACACCTTCCAAATCAGCTGCAATATCACGATCGAGAGAATTTACAGAACCCCTCCTTGCATTGGTTTTCTCAAACTATTGGGCCTGGACGGGGGCTAGAAACTTTACTCGCAGCGCTCCCTCATTTGAAAGCAACCGTAGACATCCATTTGCGAGGAAATTGCCCTGCGGTGTATCGAGACTGGCTGAAAGCCAATATTCCTGACGGATGGCAAGATCGCATCTGGATTCATGATACGGTTGCCAACCATTTGTTACCCGCTCGAATTGCTGAGCATGATATCGGTCTTGCCCTAGAAACCAGCACGATTCCCAGTCGTGATCTTACTGTCACCAATAAACTCTTTCAATATCTACAAGCGGGACTCGCTGTCATCGCAACGGATACTGCCGGACAGCAAGAAATATTACGCCATGTTTCTCAAGCCGGACATCTGATTCCTAGCGATGACACGATCGCGCTCGCTACTGCAATTAATCAATGGGTACAGCAGCCCGAACAATTAGCGATCGCAAAAGAAGCGGCTGTCCAAGCCAGTATGGCTCTCGCCTGGGAGACCCAAGCCCCTAAACTAGTTCGTCAAGCAGAAGTCGCGATTCGCCCAGAGCACAACTCTGAAAAAAATGCGGCACAACCAGGGTGTACTTCACTGTCTCAATCTTCTCCAACCGTATAACGATTCTCTTATGTCCAACATTACTCTTCAAATCAATCTCGCGCCAAGCGATTGGCTTCATGCTTGTCACATCTTGCCGCACCAACTTCGCCAATTTGCGGGGCAAGTTGATGAAGTTCTACTTACGTTGGATTTACATCGTAGTATTGGCAGATTTTCCGAAGGTTGGGAAGAGCGACTGCCTAAGATTGAAGCTTTAATTCAGGAATGCTGTCAGCAATATACCCATGTGCGATCGCTGACAGTCGATTATTCTCCTGAAGCGATCTCAGCCGTGAGTCAGGCATTCTTTGGTGATCAGTTGATTCCTGCTAAGGACTTTCGAGGAGGGCCATTCTATTCATATTTCTATGGTCTTTATTCTGCGAGTCATGACTATGTTTTTCATATTGATTCGGATCTAATGTTTGGGGGCGGGAGCCAAACCTGGATTCAAGAGGCAATCCAGTTTCTGCAAAACCATCCCAACGTGTTAGTCTGTGGGCCTTTACCGGGTGCACCCTCGGGTAGTGAAACGCTGTACTCCCAATCTGCACACCGATTCCCCTACTCTTCTCTCGCGTTTCAACTCGATGAGATGAGTACTCGCTATTTTCTATTCGATCGTGCTCGTTTCCGGCAGCAGATTGGGGCTTTGCCGTTGCCTTATGCTGCACCTTGGGGTTTTATAAAAGCCATTTTAGAAGGCAATCCTCCTTATCGCTTGCCTGAGGATATTTTGAGCAAAATGATGGCAAAGCAAGGGCTACTGCGGGTGGAATTTCTAGGGCAGGAGCAAGGCATGTGGTCGCTGCATCCGCCCTACCGTTGCGCTGATTTTTACGATCGCTTACCAGAACTGATTCAACGCATCGAGACGGGTAACATTCCTGATGAACAGAGGGGCTATCATGATGTCAATGAAAGCCTCATTGATTGGAGTATTGCTCGCGAAGCGTTAAAGCAAAATCGCTGGTGGAAGCGTCTCGCTAAACGATGGCAGCAATCCCAATTACAAATCAGTCAAGCGAAACAGTAAATAGACGAAGACATTTGCGTATACGCGATCGCAATATCGATCGCAAGCAAAGCCTACGGATAGTGGAATGAAGAATGCTATTGTTCAATTCACTATGCAGATCAGCGATCGTAGCCCTTCCGATTCTACAGTCAGTCAATCTCCACGGCGACGAGTTCTGATCGTCAGTCCCCACTTTCCCCCGACAAATGCCCCCGATCATCAACGGATTCGGGTGGCTTTGCCTTATTTAAGTGCATTGGGTTGGGAAGCAGAAATTCTCGCAGTTCAACCCCATCATGTTCCTCATCCCGTTGATCCAAAATTAGCTGAGGCATTGCCCACTGACTTACCGATTGTCCGTACCGAAGCCTTACAGCGACAACATACAAGTTGGATTGCACTCGGGAATGTGGGCTGGCGTTGTTTACCCTATTTTCAGCAGCAGGGCGATCGCCTTCTGGAAACTAAAGCCTTCGATTTAGTATTCTTCTCTACAACTATTTTTCCAGTCATGACGCTGGGAAAACGCTGGCATCATCGCTTTGGTATTCCTTATGTGCTCGACTTTCAAGATCCGTGGCGTAGCGATTACCACCTGAGCGGCAATCCAAAAAAACAACAAGACAAGCCTCCTGGTGGATGGCTCAAGTATGGTATGACCCAGTTTTTAGCTCGCCTCTGTGAACCCCAAGCGATGCAAACTGTGAATCACATCATTAGTGTTTCTCCCACCTATCCACAAATCCTCCAACAACGCTATCCTTGGCTCCAGTCAGATCAGTTCACCGTATTGCCCTTCGGTGCGCCGGAGCATGACTTTGCCCAACTACCCCAACTCAACATTCGCCAATCGATTTTTGATCCCAATGATGGCAAGAAACATTGGGTTTACGTCGGGCGTGGGGGAGCAGACATGGCAACAGCCCTTCGTATTCTGTTCTTAGGAATTCAAACTTCGCGTCAAAGTTGTCCGGAGCTATGGCAAGACGTTCAGTTGCACTTTGTGGGGACAAGCTACGCGCCGGATCACCTGGCAGTCAAAACGGTTGAAGCGATCGCTCAAGAATACGACGTTGCAGATCTGGTAACTGAACATACTCGTCGCATTCCTTACTTTGAAGCACAACAGTTACTTGTAGACAGTGATGCCATCCTGATGATTGGCTCCGACGATCCTAGCTATACTGCTTCAAAACTTTATCCCTGCATTTTGGCAAAGAAACCCATTCTAGCCATCTTCCATGAACAAAGTTCTGTAGTTAATATTCTGAATCAGTGTCAGGCTGGACAGGTCGTAACCTTTGCCCAAGATATTGATCCAGTCACCCGCTGCTCGGAAATGGCAGTTTGTTTAAACGAATTACTCAAATTACCTCGCTACTATCAACCACCGACCTGCTGGGATGCCTTTCGTCCCTACACAGCAAGAGAAATGACACGCCAGCTCTGCGAAGTATTTGAGCAAACCGTGCAGCGCGCAGCGGCATAGAGCTACATAGCGGAGAGTAATCTGAGAATGGCACAAGTCCAGCAAAAAAATCAGATGAAGATCGTCTTCTGGATCGGCATTGGCGCACTCGTCATGGCGAACTTTAAGGCACTGCGACAGGTTGCGCCAGCTACCGCATTAGGAGCAGTCTTCATCGGAATTGCCTGCATGTTTCCCATGTATCTATGGTGCGCGGGAAAGGTGCGTGGGATGCCGATTTTCCCATTTTTTACCCTGACCTACCTATGGACATTTTGCCTCCCACTGCTGAGCTCAAATCCTAATGTGCTCATGTATTCGCCAGCGGATCACCTATATGCCAGCATGACAACTGTTACCTTCTTAGGCTGCGGTACGTTTATCTGGTGGCAATTTGTCAAAGCGCCAAACCAAAATAGCCAGCCAATTCTTGCACTGCCCGCTAAAGGTGCTGAAACCTTCTTTTTCTGGATGCTAGGTGTTCAGCTACTCTTCAATATGTACTTTTTAGGGGCTTGGTTTAGTATTCCTGGTAGTTTGTTTTCGTTGGTGCGAGGAATTATTTTAGGACTCAGCACATTAGGAGTTTTTGTCCTGTGCTATCGCAGTGGTAGGGGGGATTTGTCTAAATTTAGAAATAGCTTACTCTTTTTTCTGATTGCTGCGATTATTTTGACCAGTGCTGCGACTTTGATTCTCAAAACCGCTCTGACTCTCTTTCTGATGAGCATTGTCGCTTATGTGATCGGTGGGCGTAAGTTACCTCTGCTTGCATTAATCATCGGCTTAGTCTGCATTATCCCCTTGCACTATGGCAAGCACCCAATGCGCCATCAATACTGGAACGGTCCTCCCCGTCATGTTCAGCCGTGGGAATATGCTGCCTGGTTTCAAGAGTGGCTGGGACATTCTCAAGGTGAACTCTTTGCCAAACCTCAACGCTGGGATCCACCGAAAGAAAAAAAGGAATCGTTTGTCGAACGCTCTAGTGTGATTCACATGCTATTAATGGCGCAGAATAAAATTCCACGGCTGTATCCTTACATGAATGGTGCAACCTATGCCATCATTCCACAGTTAATGTTACCTCGCTTTTTGAGTCCGAATAAGATTCGCAGTCATGAAGGAACGCACATGTTAAATGTGCATGTAAAACGTCAAACCTATCAAGAGACGTTTAAGACCGTAATTGCCTGGGGACTTTTGCCAGAAGCTTATGCCAATTTTGGGTTTATAGGGGCGTTGCTAATCGGTGGTATTCTTGGCTCCTTCTACGGATTCGTAACTCGTGTAGGAATTGACGCTCCCACATTTTCTTTTCGGACATTGTTTTGCATTTTAGTCATTAGTTTTGCTCTGGCATCGACTGAATGGACAGCAGGCGTGTACTCAGCGACTCTCCAGCAATCCTCGATGCCTTTAATTGGAATGCGCCTAGTCCTGATGAAACGGTATCGCCTCCGCCCACCTGAAAAATATCAATCGAGTGAAGCTTCATTGTTATCGAGGTTGCAATCGCTCAATGAGCAGGAGCGACAATATCTCCTTCAGTACTTAGATCAACCTCTGCCTCAACAGAAACCTTAAAGATATTGACCATCCTTTACCATGAAAAAACTAGCCATCATCACTTCTCATCCAATTCAGTATTATGCTCCGTGGTTTCGTTATCTTGCAGCATTGTCTGATCTCTCGATTCGAGTGTTTTATCTTTGGGATTTTGGTATTACTCAAAAAGCAGATCATGGCTTCCAACAAGCGATTCAGTGGGATATTCCTCTCCTCAGAGGCTATGACCATGAATTTGTCCCAAACATAAGTTCAAGTCCGGGTACTCATCATTTCTGGGGACTCTACAATCCGACACTCAATTCCCGAGTTAGAGCCTATGCACCGGATGTGGTGCTCTTGATGAACTATAACTATGTCAGCCTCTATCAGTTCTTGGCAAGCTGGCACGATACTCCGATTCTCTTTCGTGGAGACTCTCACCGCTTAGTTCCCGAACGGGGCTTAAAAGCGTGGTTGCGGCAACAGTGGATTCGCCAAGTCTTTCGCCGATTTGATGGAGTGCTTTATGTAGGGCAGGCGAATTATGACTATTTTCGCGCTCACGGTGTGCCTAGCGATCGCTTATTCTTTTCTCCTCATGCGATCGACAATGAGCGCTTTAGCAGCGAACATGCCACTGCACACGAACAAGCTCAACAATGGAAACAAGAATTGGGAATTCCATCTCACCACCGTGTGATCTTATTTGCAGGTAAACTGATTCCGAAAAAACGTCCTAATGATTTGCTAGAGGCTTTTTTAGAAGCAAAATTACCAAATACTTCTCTACTCTTGGTTGGTTCAGGAGCATTAGAACCCGAACTGCGATCACGAGCTGCTTCCCACGATCATGTTTTCTTTGCTCCCTTTCAAAATCAGAGTTTGATGCCACGCACTTATGCGATCGCAGATGTGTTCGTTTTACCCAGCTATGGAGGTGGCGAAACGTGGGGCTTGGCAGTGAATGAAGCAATGTGTCTAGCGAAACCCATTATCGTAAGCAATCATGTGGGATGTGCAATTGATCTGGTAGAGCAAGGGCAAAACGGCTGGATCTTTCCAGCAGGAGATACAGGGGCATTGAAGCGTTGCTTGCAGGAAGCTTTGAGCGATCGTAATCTTCTTATCCAACAGGGTGAACAAAGCTTGCACAAGATTCAACACTATAGCTATTCGCAAGTGACGACAGGACTCAGACAGGCATTGTCTCAACTTGGGATTCTATCAAAGCCTGAGGATGAACATAAGTTATACATTCAGCAATCCTATTCGTAAACTTCATCGTCAACGTCCGAAACGCAAATTGGAACTATCAATCAAATTGCTTGAGTCTTCACGATGATTGTTCTTCTGAGTTTCTCCTTTTCTCTTTGCTTCGTGTTACTGATCACGCCATTTGTTAAACGCTTAGGATCTCAGTGGGGGATTTTAGATCAGCCTGATGCCCGGAAGCTTCACCAAATCCCGATGGTGCGGGTCGGTGGTTTGGCAATTCTTCTGGGAACATTGCTCTCCTGTGGCTTGAGCCTAGCTCTCAGTATTCCATCCACATCTCAAGAGTGGTTGCCAGTGATGGGAGTGTTACTGGCAAGTGTCGGTTTTTTTGGGATTGGGTTTGCTGACGATCGCTGGCAGCTTTCGCCCTATTGGCGGTTGCTCTTACAGGCAATTGTTGTCGCCGTCGTCTGGCTGATGGGCGTTCAAATTCACACGCTACCTATTCCTCTGGTTGGGACAGTACCGTTGGGAATGTTGAGCTTTCCCATCACCTTTTTGTGGTTGGCAGGTGTAGCAAACGCCATTAATTGGATGGATGGCATGGATGGATTGGCAACCGGAATGACAGCGATCGCCGCGGCGATGTTTGCGCTACTCGCTTGGCAACATCAAGACATGCCTGTATTGATTCTAGCTTTATCACTAGCAGGAGCCGCTCTCGGTTTTTGGCAATATAACCGCAAACCTGCTCAACTCTATATGGGAGATGGGGGTTCGTTTTTTATGGGGGGCATGCTAGCTGGAATTGGGCTGTTAAGCATGAACAATTCAGGATTTATAGCAAATGCCGTTCCTTACATTGTCCTTGCTGTACCCATTGTGGATATGGTGCTGGTCATGCTAGCTCGCATTATGAACCGCAGGTCTATTTTCTTCCCAGATCAACGCCATATTCATCATCGGCTACTGCGCTTAAATCTGTCTCAATCAATAGTGGTCTGGACAATTTACAGCTTGGTGCTGTGGTCTGGTTTAGGTGCAAATTATCTACTCGTCAGTGCTTGGGGTTGGAGTAGTGTGATAGGTGTTCTATCAATGCTTGCATTCGTCAACCGTACTAGCTTAAAGCTTCTTCCACTTAGCTTTCTGGAATCCTCAGGCATCAATAAAGAACTGAATCTTTACAGCCAGAACAAATCCGTTTAGAGCAATTCCCTTCGGTATTACCTTCTGTCTTTTTTGAGTTCAATATGAGCGCTTCTTCACTGCATTCTTCTCGGTCGCTCTTACATTTCTGGGCTCCCGGTTTATTTGATTTCAAAGGTGGAATTCAGGTTTTTTCCCAATTCCTATTAGCAGCCTTGCAGGATCTTTATCCTCAGATGCAGTGCCATACGTTTCTGATGCACGATTGCCTCCATGAGCCGATTGATTCAGAACAAACCCAATTCCACTACTGCGGGCATTTTCCTTTGAAATTAAGAACCCCCGCCTTTGGAGCACAGGTGTTAGCATCAGGATTATGGCAAATGCCAGATTTAGTGCTGACGACTCATCTCAATTTCACCGTAGCAGCTTACCAACTGAAGCAAATTGCGAGAGTTCCTTACTGGACGATCGCACATGGGTTTGAAGCTTGGGCCATTGATCGCCCTCACGTTCTTCAAGCGTTATCTCATGCCGATCGCATTCTAGCAGTGAGCAACTATACTCGCGATCGCTTATTAGAAAATGGCAGAATTAATCCTGAACGAGTGCAGATTTTGCCCAATACCTTTGATGCAAGTCGGTTTCGGATTGCGCAAAAGCCAACTGATCTGCTACAGCGTTATGGGTTAAGTCCTGACCAACCCATCATTCTCACGGTCAACCGTTTAGCTGCAGAAGAATCATTTCATAGCTATGATCAGGTCTTACACGCTTTACCGTTGATTCAGAAGGCGGTTCCCAATGTGCATTATCTAATCGTGGGCAAAGGGAACGATCGAGAGCGCCTGGAAAACCTGATCCAGTCTAAACAACTTCAAAACTGTGTGACATTAGCCGGATTTGTGTCCGATGAGGAACTCCCGAACTACTATAACCTGTGTGATGTCTTTGCAATGCCGAGCAAATTGGAAGGCTTTGGGATTGTTTATCTAGAAGCAATGGCATCGGGCAAACCCGTTGTGGGCGGAATGGATGGAGCAATGGATGCCCTAGACCAGGGACGCTTAGGTGCAATTCTCAATCCAGATGATGTGCCATTGTTAGCAGAAACACTCATCCAGATTTTACAAAGGCACTACCCTAATCCGCTGTTGTATCAACCCCATGCACTTCGAGAAAAAGCGATTCAGACCTTCGGAATGGCTGCCTTTCAACATCGACTAGCACACCTGATGCAAACCTCTCCGATTGTGCAAAAGACTCATCTACTTCAGCCAACTTAATGGTTTTATATGACTTACGAGGCACGTGAATGAAAATTCTTCATATCATTCCTTCAGTTTCTCTGATTCGGGGAGGACCAAGTCATGCAGTTCTCGAAATGGTTTGGGAATTGCGACAACAAGGCATTGATGCCGTCATTGCGACAACAAACGATGATGGAGATGGATTACTGCAAGTTCCCTTAAATCAGTGGATTGACTATCCAATCAGTGCAACGGAAGCCGACAAGACGGTTCCCGTTCAATTTTTTTCTCGCTTTTCGCCTGCGCTGACTTCCATTCGAGAGTTTACCTTTTCCTTTTCATTGACACTTTGGCTCTGGCAACACATTCGCGAGTATGATTTGCTGCATATTCATGCTGTGTTCTCTTATCCTTCTGCGATCGCGATGAAGATCGCGAATCTAGCTAAAGTTCCTTATATTATTCGTCCTTTAGGTTCTCTTGCTCAGTGGTCACTTCAACAAGGGGCTCAGAAAAAGCAGCTTTATCTCCGCCTGATTCAACAAGAGATTCAGCAGGCAAATGCTTTACACTTCACCTCAACCCAAGAGCAACAGGAAGCTACAGCATCAGGACTCGCTTTTTCTAGCTTTGTCTTGCCCCACGGCTTAACATTACCTCCTTCTAGACCTGACGCTAAGACGCAACTGCGGGATTGGCTAAATCTTCCCGCTGAAGATCCTGTGATTCTTTTCCTGTCTCGCTTGCATCCTAAAAAAGGCTTGGATGCTTTGATTGCTGCTTTAGGTCAATTATCAGACCAGCGATTTCAATTTGTCGTTGCAGGCAGAGGAACGCCAGAGTATGAGGCAGAACTGCACCAACAATTACAAGCCGCAAGGATTCAAGATCGCACCCATTGCGTCGGATTTGTAAGTGGCGATCGCAAACATCTACTCCTTCAAGGATCTGATCTCTTTGCGTTACCTTCTCATTCTGAAAACTTTGGCATTGCCGTACTCGAAGCGATGGCAGCAGGGCTTCCAGTCTTGATTACTCCAGAGGTAGCATTAGCGGATTTAGTACACAGCGAACAATTGGGATGGGTCGCGTCCCAATCCCCTAGTGAGCTTGCTCACGCGATACAAACTTGCCTTACAACTCCTCGGATAGCTCAGAGTATGGGCGAACGAGCTGGTCAACTTGTGCGATCGCAATTCACCTGGCAATCGACAATTCAGCAACTTATTCACCACTATCAAACCTTTGTTCAACCCTCTTCTATTCCGGCTTCATCAACGATGCTTGACGCGATTACGCCCGTAATTTTGACCTACAACGAAGCAGATAACATCGATCGCACGTTACAACGCTTGAAATGGGCGAAGCGGATTATCGTTGTTGACAGTTACAGCCAAGACGAAACGCTACAAATTCTGGCAAAGTATCCTCAAGTCGAGCTATTTCAGCGCTCCTTCGATACCCATGCGAATCAATGGAACTATGGGTTAGAACAAGTGCAGACAGAATGGGTTTTATCTCTCGATGCTGACTATTGTTTGAGTGAAGAACTCACAGCAGAAATGGCGGCTCTATCAACCGATTCGGAGTTCGACAGTTATTTCTTGCCCTTCAAATACTGTGTGTTTGGCAAACCGTTACGTAAAACGCTACTGCCTCCCCGTGAAGCTCTTTTTCGCAAATCTAAAGCGGTTTACGTTGATGATGGTCACACGCAATTATTAAAAGCTGAAGGCTGTTCTAGTGTGCTCAATGGTCCCATTTATCATGACGATCGTAAGTCCTTTAGCCGTTGGCTCTGGGCACAAGATCGTTATGCTTTGCTAGAAGTGCAAAAGCTCCTCACTACGCCGCAATCCGACCTCAGTTTTGGCGATCGCATTCGTCAAACTAAAGTACTTGCTCCTCTAGTTGTGTTGCTTTATTGCCTAATCCTTCATCAAGGATTATTTGACGGTTGGAGAGGCTGGTTTTATGCATTCCAGCGAGTGCTTGCAGAAATGATTTTATCAGCACGTTTAATTGAGGCAAGTTACAGGCGAAATACAATACAGACGACCAATGAGCCTGTGCTGACCCGTCCACTGGAATCTACCAGCTAAATTGATAGCGCAGAATTGGTAGAGTGCAGATTAGATAGTCCAGACTCATCATCTGGACTATTTTTTGATCTTAGGCGACTTCTTCCAATGACTTTACCCATTAAGTGGTCGAATTAAGATATCTGAGATCTTGCACCATTCTCAATAAGGCTTGCCAAACGCAACAAAATCTGAAAGAAAGGGCGTAGAAATAAAAATGAGACGGTTATGGAAACCATCGTTGAACACGCCCAATCGTTAGTGTATAGT